>NZ_JBKOTX010000036.1:0-37327 GCF_047086965.1 Roseovarius halophilus (ex Wu et al. 2025)
AGATGCTGGCGCGCGCGCCGAAACCGGCCAAGCTCAGCCGCGCGGATCTGGCCGTCTGCATGGCGCGCGGGGGCACGGGCGCGACCACCGTCGCCGCCACGATGATCGCCGCGCGCCATGCCGGGATCGCGGTGTTCGCCACCGGCGGCATCGGTGGCGTGCATCGCGGGGCGGCCGAAAGTTTCGACATCTCCGCCGACTTGCGGGAACTGGCCCGGACATCGGTGACCGTGGTGGCGGCCGGCGCCAAGGCGATCCTCGACCTGCCCAAGACGCTGGAAATGCTGGAGACGCTGGGCGTACCGGTCATCGCGCACGGGCAGGACGCGTTCCCGGCCTTCTGGTCGCGCGATGCGGGGCTGGCCGCCCCCCTGCGCATGGACGATTCCGCCGAGATCGCCGCCGCCCACCGGCTGCGCGGCACGCTGGGCCTGTCGGGCGGTCAGCTCGTCGCCAACCCGGTGCCGGCGGACGCCGAGATCCCGGCCGGCGAGCTGGCCCCGCTGATCGCGCAGGCCCAGTCCGAGCTGCGAGCGCGGGGGCTCACGGGCAAGGCCGTCACGCCCGCCCTGCTCGACAGGCTCGGCGTGCTCACGGGCGGGCGGACCCTCGCCGCCAATATCGCGCTGGTGCTCAATAATGCGCAGCTGGCCGCCCGGATCGCCACCGAGTTGTGCAAAGAGCCCCCGCCCTGATCAAACGCCCATTGTCGGCGCCGGCATATCTGCTTAGATACCGCGAAATACATCGAATTCGGCCGCGACATGAACACGCCCTTCGACGAAGACCCGCCTCCGACCCGCAAGCCCGGCATGTTTTCCGGCCTGCGGGCCAGCTTCCTTACCGGGATCGTCGTGATCGCGCCGGTGGGCCTGACAGTGTGGCTGCTCTGGACACTGGTGGGCTGGGTCGACAGCTTCGTGCTGCCGCTCGTGCCCTATCACCTGCGCCCGGAACAGTATATCGGCATCAACCTGCGTGGCGTGGGCGTCATCATATTCCTCGTCTTCACGATCCTCGTGGGCTGGGTCGCGAAAGGGCTGATCGGCAAGTCCCTGATCGGCTTCGCAGAATCGCTGGTGAACCGTATGCCGGTCGTGCGGTCGATCTATTCGGGCGTCAAGCAGATCGCCGAAACCGTCTTCGCGCAAAGCGAACGCAGCTTCGAGAAGGCCTGCCTGATCCAGTACCCGCGCAAGGATGTCTGGGCCATCGGCTTCATCTCGACCACCGCCAAGGGCGAAGTCAACAGGCGCGCCGAATCCGGCAGCGACCTGCTGAGCGTCTTCGTACCGACAACGCCCAACCCGACCTCGGGATTCCTGCTGTTCTTCCCGCGCGAGGACGTGATCGAACTGGACATGTCGGTCGAGGACGCGGCCAAGCTGGTGATCTCGGCCGGGCTGGTCTATCCCGACGGGCGGGTGAAGCCCGATGGCGGCAAGGGGGGCCCCGCCGCCAAGGGCTGACACCGCGCGGCCGGTTCAGCCGTATGCGGCCCCAAGGTCCACCGTGCCGCGCCGGTTCAGGTCGCCGGCATGCGCGGTCAGGAACGCCCCGGCCGCGCGCCGCCCGGCCCGCTTGAGCCGCCCCAGCAGCCAGGGCGACGGCACCAGCTTGGTGGCCACCGACAATTCCCGCATCAGGACATCATCGGCGATCATGTGCACCAGCACGCGTTTCATCGCGCCCTCCGCCATGTGGCCACTGTCCAGCAGGCGCTGCGCGAAGGCGATGGCCCGCAGCTCGCGCAGCAGCGAGGAGTTGAAGCTGATCTCGTTGATCCGGTTCTGGATGTCCTGCGGGCGCCGCGGGACCTCGCGGCGCTCCAGCGGATTGATGTTGACGATCAGGATATCGGCGGGCAGGTCGCGCTCGAACAGCGGGAAAAGCGCCGGGTTGCCGGTATAACCGCCGTCCCAGTAATGCTCGCCGTCGATCTCCACTGCCTGGAACAGCGTCGGCAGGCAGGCCGAGGCCAGCAGGCTCGCGGTCGTGATCCCGTCGCCGCTGAAAACCCGTATCTTGCCCGTATGCACGTTCGTCGCGCCGACGAACAGGCGCGGCCCTGCCCCGGCGCAGACCCGCGCGTAATCGAACTGCTCGGCGATGGGCGTCAGCGGGTTGCGGTAGAACGGCCCGTAAAGGTAGGGTGAGACAAGCCCGCTCATCGCGTCCGCGGCCATCACCGGCGGGCTCAGTTCCAGCGCATCGCTCAGCACGCCCGGGGCGGGCATCGCCCCCTGCATCCAGGCGGGCATCCGCATGTCGTGCAGCCCGCCGAGCCGCCCCCACAGCCAATCGAGCGCCGCCCGCGCGCCCTCGCGCGCGCCGGCCAGCCAGCCCGACTTGAAAGCCGCCCCGTTCAGCGCGCCCGCCGAGGTCCCCGAGATGGCGGCGACTTCGATGCCATCCTCGTCCAGCAGCCGGTCCAGCACGCCCCACGTGAAGGCGCCATGCGCCCCGCCGCCCTGCAGTGCCAGGTTGATGCGCGTTACCACGACGGCCTCCCGCCCGTTTCTTCTCGGTCGAAATACCCCGGGGGTGAATTGGCCCCGGACCGGGGCCAAGAGGGGGCAGCGCCCCCTGCCCCGGCCGGATCGCCCCGTCGATCCGGACGCCCGTTCACAGCGCCGTCCAGCCGCCGTCGACACTGATCGTCGTGCCGGTGACCTGCTCCGCCGCGTCCGAGCACAGGTAGAGCGCGGTGCCGCCCAGCTGCTCGACCGTCGCGAATTCCTTGGACGGCTGGCGCTGCAGCATGACGTTGCGGATCACCTCCTCGCGGGACATGTCGTATTCCCGCATCGTGTCGGGGATCTGCGCCTCGACCAGCGGCGTCAGCACGTAGCCCGGGCAGATGGCGTTGGCCGTGATCGGGTCCTCGGCCGTTTCCAGCGCCGTGACCTTGGTCAGCCCGACGACCCCGTGCTTGGCGGCGACGTAGGCCGATTTGTACGGGCTCGCCGTCAGGCCGTGGGCGCTGGCGATGTTGATGACCCGCCCCCAGCCCGCGGCGCGCATCAGCGGCAGCGCCGCGGCGGTGGTGTGGAACGCCGAGCCGAGATTGATGGCGATGATCGCGTCCCACTTGGCCGCCGGGAATTCGTCGATCGGCGCGACGTGCTGGATACCGGCATTGTTGACCAGGATGTCGCAGGCCCCGGCCGCGTCGATCAGCGCGCGGCACGCCGCGGGGTCCGACATGTCGGCCTTGATGTAGCGTGCGCGCACCCCGTGCTCTTGCGCGAGGCCTTCGGCAAGCGCGTGGTCGTCATCGCTGTCCGTTAAGGAGTTCAGCACGACATCCGCGCCGGCCTTCGCCAGTTCCGTTGCCACGCCCAGCCCGATTCCCGAATTGGACCCGGTGATGACGGCGGTCTTTCCGGTCACGCTCATTGCTCTTTTCCCCTTTTGCCGGTGGTTTTTCGCACCGGCAGCATACGGGCCCGGATCACGGATTGCACGGGGCAGCCGCCATCGCTGGGATCAAAAAGAGGCCGCGGCCGCGATATGCCGCATGTGCGACGACGGCGAAAAAAAACGCCGGCACAAGGCCGGCGTTCAGTTATTGAGGCAGGTTTCATACAGGCAAGAAACCTATCGAGCAGTGAGTCATGTATACGCAATCAGGCGGCGTGATCCAAGCTAAAAGTTTGAAAAGGCGTGAATCCGCCTCTACGGTCTGGGCCAGTATAACAAGGGCAGTCAGGGATTGTTGCCGAAATGGGACCGAATTATTTCCGCGCGATGCGCCTGTCGACACTGGCCCTTGGGCTGTCGGTCTTCTGTCAAGCGGCGATGTCGGAGCCGTCGCATGGCATAGCTATGTACGGGCAACCCGACCTGCCACCCGATTTTGTGTCGCTGCCCTATGCCGACCCCGACGCGCCGAAAGGCGGCCGCGTGGTGACGGGCAATGTCGGGCGGTTTGATTCGCTCAACCCGTTCACGCTCAAGGGTGATCCGCCCTGGCAGTTGCGGTTCTTCACGCACGAATCCCTCATGGGGCGATCATGGGACGAGCCGTTCTCGTTATACGGTCTTCTGGCCGAATCGGTCGAGACGGGCCCGGACCGTGGATGGGTCGAATTCACCCTGCGGGACGAGGCGCGATTCTCAGACGGCAGCCCGGTCACGGTGGCCGACGTGATCTGGTCCTACGAGACGCTGGGCACCGAGGGCCATCCCCGGTACCGCGCCTTCTGGGAAAAGGTCGAGACGATCGACCAGACGGGTCCGCGCAGCCTGCGCATGACCTTCGCGGAGGATGATCGCGAGCTCGCGATGATCGCCGGGATGCGCCCGATCCTGAAGAAGGCGCAATGGGACGGCCGCGATTTCGCCGCCGGCCGGCTGGAGGATATCCCCGTGGGCAGCGGGCCTTACGTGGTGGACAGCTACGAGGTGGGCCGCAACGTGGTGCTGCGGCGCAACCCGGATTACTGGGGCGCCGACCTGCCCTTCCGCCGCGGCACGCACAATTTCGACGAGATCCGCATCGACTTCTACGGCGATGCGGCCGTGCTGCGCGAAGCGCTCAAGGCTCAGGCGGTATCCTACCTGCGCGAATTCAACGCCGAGCGTTGGCAGACGCAATACGATTTCCCCGCCGTCACCCGCGGCGATGTCGTCAAGACCGAGATCCCGCATGACCGGCCGTCTGGAATCACCGGCTTCGTGATGAACACGCGGCGGGCGCCGCTGGATGACTGGCGGGTGCGCGATGCGCTGATCCACGCCTTCAATTTCGACTATATCAACGACACGCTGACCGGGGGGCGGCAACCCCGGATCACCTCCTATTTCTCGGGCTCCGAACTGGGCATGCGGGCAGGCCCGGCCAAGGGACGGGTGCGCGACCTGCTGGCCCCCTTCTCCGATACGCTCCTGCCCGGGGCGCTGGAGGGCTACACGCTGCCCGCGGGGGACGACACGCCGCGCAACCGTCAGGACATACGCCGGGCGATGCGCCTGCTGAACGAGGCGGGCTGGACGGTGCAGGACGGTGTTCTGCGAAACGCGGCGGGTACGCCGCTGGAATTGACGGTGCTGCTCAAGCAGGATGCGCTTCTGGGTCAGGCCACGGCGATCATGGACATCTATGCTCGCGCACTGGAAAGGCTGGGCATCACGCTGCGGATCCAGACCATCGACAAGGCCCAGTATGCCGAGCGCGAGCGGACCTACGATTTCGACATGACCTTCATGCGCCGGTCCCTGTCGCTGAGCCCCGGCAACGAGCAGTTTTTCTACTGGGGCTCGGTCGGCGTTGACCGTCCGGGCAGCCGCAACCTGATGGGCATGGAATCGCCCGCCGCCGAGGCGATGATCCGGACAATGTTGCGCGCCGAGAGCCGCGAGGAATTCGTCGCGGCGGTCAGGGCGCTGGACCGGGTGTTGATTTCGGGCCGCTATGTCATTCCGATTCATCAATATTCCGTCGGCCGGATTGCCCACGTGAAGGAATTGAAGTATCCCGAGGACAAGCTGCCGATCTACGGGGACAGCGTGGGCTTCCTCCCGACGGTATGGTGGCACGAGGCAGACGGCTCAGATTGACCTGAAAAGGCAAGCGAAACCAAGAGGCAACCGCCATGAAAACCCTGATCGCCATGGCCCTGATCGCCCTCGTGGCCGGCTGCGCCACGGTTGACGGCATCGGCCGGGACATCTCGGGCGCGGCGCGCGGCGTGCAAAGCTGGTTCTGATCACGCGCGCCTGACCGGCGCATCGCGCCGCCCCGCGACCGGGGCGGACCGCCCGGATTGCCGCTTTCAATCACCGATCATCCATGTCCCCTCGGGCCAGAAGGCGTGGAAGGCAAAGGCGAAAAGCACGTCATGGGGCACGTCGCGGCCCTGCCCGTCCCGGACCCGCACGCTGCCCACGTCGCGGCCCTTGGCGATATCGGCCGTGTCGAGCGCGGAGGCCTGACCGGCCTGCCAGCTTATGGTCACGCCGGCCTCGCGGATGCCGGCTTCGCGGCGGATACGGGTCAGCGGCCATGCGCGCCCGCCCACTCGCACGACACGTTCCAGCGGCGAGATGCCGTGCGGCGGGTTTTCGCCATCATAGAGGAACGGCCGCGGCGCGCTGTCATAGCCCCGATAGGGATTGCGACCATAATCGCGATTGAAGGCGGGCTGATCCATCACCAGCCCGTCGGGCTGGCGGGCCCGGTACTGGTCCCAGCTTTCCATCCAGCTTGACAGGTGGCGCAGCTCGGTGCCCGTCAGTTCGCCCACGATGGCGCTGCCGGTCGCCTGTTGCCACCAGCTTTCGGTCTGGCGGTCGTACATCACCATGTCCGAGTTGCGCAGTTTGCCCGAGACCCCGAAATCGAGCGTGCCAGACGCCGTGCGGCGGTCGAACACCATGCCAGAATTGCACAGCGGGCAGAACGTCACGGCGACGGGCACACCACCGATCCGGTCATTCACGATTTCATGCCATGTCAGGTAGCGCAAGGGATAGGCGCGCGGCGTCTCGCCGGGGATCTCGACGGTGACGACGGGTTCGGCGCCGCCAATCCGGGTTTCGGACGAAACGGGGCGGAATGACGGGTCGTCGATGGCCGGGATGCCGTCCTTGGGCGGGCCGCCCGAGCGGATCTCGTCCCAGCTTTGCACGGTCGTGACGGTGAAATCGGTTTCGGGCCATTCGCGCTGCCACTGCGCCGGGTCCGCGCGCGCCAGTTGGGCGAATGTCAGGAAAATCAGGCTCAGAACGGCAAGGTGGCGCATGGCAGGCTCCGGTGATATGCGATGATACCCTGATCCTGCGCAACCTGCGCGCGCCTGCCCAGCCCCCGGCACGCGAACGTGAGCAGATGTGTCCGCTACCCGCGCCTTTTCGCGTCGGTCAGCGCGCGATCCCACAGGCGGTCCCGCAGGATGCGGCGGAAGGCGCGTTCCAGTTCGCGCACCGCACCCCTGTCGTACCAGCGCCCGTGTGCAAGGATCAGGCGCCCCGGCCCCCAACCGATCATCCGTTCCACCGAATCGGCAAGTTTGCGCTTGTCCCGGAAGGAAAACGCCATGCCGGGCGGCATCTTGCCGTCGCTGTCGTCGATCCCGGCGATCCAGATGATCGGCCGCATCCAGACGGGCAGCTTGGCGGTTTCGAAATTCGCGATGAGCGCGGCAAGGATCAGGGTTTCGCTGGCGCGATGGAAAAAGACCGCCTCGCGGCGGGTCTTGCTGCCCTCGACGATCAACTGGTCGATCTGACCGGCCCAGGGCACCTCGGCTTCCGGGCCCAACTCGTGATCGAAGCGCAGCGTCATCCCCTTTTTCGCGGCGTGTTCCGCGACGCCGGGCGCGGCCCAGGCCAGCGCCCCGGGGAAGGCCGCCTGCCAGTCGGTGATATGCGCGTGATGCAGCCGGGTGGGCGCGACAAGGTGGCGGACGGGCCCAAGCGCCGCAATCTGCGCTTGCAGCGCGTCCGTCAGCAGCGTGGGTGAATGTACCCACAGCCCGCCGTTTTCCAGCCGCACGACGGTGGCGCGCGTGGAAAACGGCATGCCGCGGACCGGGACGGCCGGGCCGTCGATCACCCAGATCCCCTCGGCCACGGGCTTGGGGGTATTGAGCGGCTCGTACCCGGTTGGGCCCATGACCTAGTCCGTCACCGTGACGGATGTCATCACGTCGGGCTTGCCCGTCACGGCGCCGTTCTGGCCACGGCCGCGCTTGATGGCGTCGATCACGTCCATCCCGTCCGTCACGCGGCCGACAACGGTGTATTGCCCGTTCAGGTGGCCAGCGGGCGCGAACATGATGAAGAACTGCGAATTCGCGCTGTCGGGGTGGCGTGCGCGGGCCATGCCGACCGTGCCGCGCTCGAAGGGTTCATCGGAAAATTCCGCCTTGAGGTCGGGCTTGTCGCTGCCGCCCATGCCGGCGCGCGCCATGTTGCCGCCCTCAAGCTTGCCGAATTCCACGTCGCCCGTCTGGGCCATGAACCCGTCTATGACGCGATGAAAGACCACGCCGTCATAGGCCCCTTCAGCGGCCAGCGTCGTGATCCGGTCCACGTGGCCCGGCGCCACGTCCTCCAGAAGGTCGATCGTGACGGTGCCGTTGGCCTCGCCCGCGACGTCGATCTGCAGCCCGGTCGCGAACGCGGGACCGGCCAGCAGGCTGAAAAGAACGGCCAGTTTACGCATCGGCGGCCACCTTAACGCTGATCATGCGGTCCGGGTTCGCCGGTGGCTCACCGCGGGTGATGGCATCCACGTGCTCCATCCCCGAGATCACGCGGCCGTAGACAGTGTATTGCCCGTTCAGGAAATGGTTGTCGGAAAAGCTGATGAAGAACTGGCTGTTGGCGCTGTCCGGGTTCTGGCTGCGGGCCGCGCCCAGCGTGCCGCGGTCATGGGGAATGCGGCTGAACTCGGCCTTGAGGTCGGGCAGCTCGCTGCCGCCGGTGCCGCACATGCGCGGGTTGTAGTCCTTTTCCATGTTGCCGTTGCGGACATCACCGGTCTGGGCCATGAAGCCGTCGATCACCCGGTGAAAGGCCACGTTGTCATAGTGTCCGGCCCGCGCGAGCTCCTTCATGCGCTCGCAATGGCCCGGCGCGACGTCGGGCATCAGCTCGATCGTCACGGTGCCGTTCTTGAGCTCCATCAGAATTGTGTTTTCCGGATCCTTGATTTCGGCCATCGGGCCCTCCTTTGCACTCGGTCGGCCTGAGTCCTAGGGCCTTCGCGCGGGATTGCCAAGCATCGGCGGTTGACGACCGCGCACCATCGCGCCATGCACAGCGCGACTTTCGCACACAGGAGGCACGGCATGGGCTGGAAAACGCTCGACGACATGGATCTGACGGGCAAGCGGGTACTGACGCGCGTGGATATCAACGTACCGGTCGAAAACGGCCACGTCACCGACCCGACCCGGATCGAAAGGATCGTCCCGACCATCAACGACATCCTTGCAAAGGGAGGCAAGCCGATCCTGATCGCGCATTTCGGCCGCCCCAAGGGGAAGGTCGTGCTGGACATGTCACTGCGCGTCACCCTGCCCGCGCTGAGCGCCGCGCTGGGCCGCGACGTGCGGCTGCTCGAAACGCTCGACGGCGCCGAAACCCTGACGGACGAGGCCGAGGCCGCCGAGGTGCTGCTGCTGGAGAACATCCGGTTCCATCCCGGCGAGGAGGCCAACGACCCCGATTTCGCGAGGCGGCTGGCGGCGCTGGGCGATGTCTATTGCAACGACGCCTTTTCGGCCGCGCACCGCGCGCACGCCTCGACCGAGGGCGTGGCGCATCACCTGCCCAGCTGTGCCGGGCGCCTGATGCAGGCCGAGCTGGAGGCGCTGGAGGCCGCGCTGTCACAGCCGGCGCGCCCGCTCGTCGCCGTGGTGGGTGGGGCCAAGGTATCCACCAAGCTGGACCTGCTGTCCAACCTCGTCGAGAGGGTGGATCAACTGGTCATCGGCGGGGGGATGGCCAACACCTTTCTCGCCGCGCAGGGGCTGAACGTGGGCACCTCGCTCTGTGAACACGACATGGGCGAGACGGCGCGCACGATCATGCAAAAGGCCGGCGCGTCGGGCTGCGAGCTGCTGCTGCCCGCCGACGTGGTCGTGGCACGCAAGTTCGAGGCCGACGCCCCGCACGAGACCGTGCCGGCCCATGCCTGCCCAGAGGACGCGATGATCCTTGATGCCGGCCCGCAATCGGTGGCGCGCATCACCACGGCGCTGGACAACGCGAAAACGCTGATCTGGAACGGCCCGCTCGGCGCGTTCGAGATCAGCCCCTTCGACGCGGCCACGAACGCCGCCGCCGGCCATGCCGCGAGGCTCAGTCGCGAGGGGCGTCTCACCTCGGTCGCGGGTGGTGGTGATACAGTGGCCGCGCTCAACAAGGCCGGCGCGGCGGACGATTTCACCTATGTCTCGACCGCCGGGGGCGCGTTCCTTGAGTGGATGGAGGGCAAGGACCTGCCCGGCGTCGCCGCGTTGAAGGGTTGAGCGGACACCGCGCGCGCCGTCATGCCCGGATGGCGCCCCCGTTAGCGCCATCACAATTGCAACGGCTTTCGTGGTCACATAGAACCTGACCGAACGGTGCGCCGGGCGCGCGACCTCCCTTTTCACCGCGGCGGAGAGACAAGACATGTCGAAGGAAAATCAGCGGCTTCGGATACTCAAGGGTGACGGCTTCATCGCGGCCCTGGATCAGTCGGGCGGCTCGACACCCAAGGCGCTGCGGCTGTACGGGATCGGCGAGGACGACTACGCGTCGGAGGCCGAGATGTTCGACCTCATCCACCGGATGCGCGCCCGGATCGCGCAATCGCCCGCCTTCAGCGGCGACCGGATAATCGGCGCGATACTGTTCGAGCGGACCATGGACAGCGAGATCGGCGGCAAGCCGTCGGCGACCTACCTTTGGGAGGACCGCGGGATCGTGCCGTTCCTCAAGATCGACAAGGGGCTCGCGGAGGCGGCGGACGGCGTCCGCCTGATGAAACCCATTCCCGACCTCGACGCGCTGCTGGAGCGCGCGCGGGACGCTGGCACCTTCGGCACCAAGATGCGCTCGGTCATCGACGCGGGCTCGGCCACCGGCATCGCGGCCAACGTGGCCCAGCAATTCGACCTGGGCAAGCGGATCCTCGCCCACGGGCTGGTGCCGATCATCGAACCCGAGGTGACCATTTCGATCGCCGACAAGGCAAGTGCCGAGGCGATGCTGCTGGACGAGATCACCAAGCACCTGGACAGCCTCGAGCCCGGCGCTGAGGTCATGCTGAAACTGACGCTGCCCGAGACGCCGAACCTGTACAAGCCGCTGGTCGATCACCCGAACGTGCTGCGGGTCGTGGCCCTGTCGGGCGGCTACAGCCGTGACGAGGCCAACGCGCGGCTGGCGCGCAACACCGGTGTCGTCGCGAGCTTCTCGCGCGCGCTGACAGAAGGGTTGTCGGCAAAGCAGAGCGATACGGAATTCGACGCCGCGCTCAAGGAGGCGATCGACAGCATCCGCGCGGCCTCGATCGCGGGGTGACCTGCCGCGGCACGTGCCGGATCTGATCCGGCGGTGCGCCTTTCAGGCGCGCGGCATGTCTCGTCGGCCGCCCCGGGCGTCCTCCTCGGGGCGGGTATTTCGACCGAGAAGAAGCGGTCCCGGCACCTGGTGTCGTCTTGGCGGCATGATGACCGTCGGGACGCCTGCCGTCGGCAGCGAAAGCCCCGGTCAGGACGGCGAGAGGCGGTAGAGCGCGCCGTTCGTTACCGACAGGAACCAGATGGCGCCGTCCGGGCCTTCGCGAATATCGCGCACGCGACCCGTCGATGGGCCGCTGATGCGTTCGACTTCCCGCAGCGGCGTCCCGCTCAGCCGCGAGATCATGTCGAATTTCAGGCTGCCGACGAAGATGTCGCCCTGCCATTCGGGCCACAGCGCACCGGAATAGATCATCATGCCCGAGGGCGCGATCGAGGGGTCCCAGTAATGCGCGGGCTGTTCCATGCCGGGCTTGCGCGTGCCCTCGCCGATCTTGGCCCCCGAATAATGGCGGCCGTAGGAAATGACGGGCCAGCCGTAATTGGCGCCCTCGTGCACGAGGTTGACCTCGTCACCGCCGCGCGCCCCGTGTTCGACGACCCAGAGCCGCCCCAGCCCGTCGAGCGCGGCGCCCTGCGGGTTGCGGTGCCCGTAGGACCAGATGGCGGGCCGCGCCCCGGCG
This sequence comes from Roseovarius halophilus (ex Wu et al. 2025), assembly GCF_047086965.1. Classification (NCBI taxonomy): domain Bacteria; kingdom Pseudomonadati; phylum Pseudomonadota; class Alphaproteobacteria; order Rhodobacterales; family Roseobacteraceae; genus Roseovarius; species Roseovarius halophilus (ex Wu et al. 2025). Next base: position 11,705 of record NZ_JBKOTX010000036.1, read on the forward strand.
CGGCCGGTGAAGGGATTGCCGGGCGGGATCGCGCCGTCGCGCGCGATGCGGATGACCGAGCCGTTTTCGCGCGAGAGATCCTGCGCCGAGGGCCTGTCGCCGCGGTCGCCGATGGTGGCGTGGATGTAGCCATCGGCCCCCTCGACCAGCCGCGCGCCGAAATGCCGCCCGCCGGTGGAGCCCGGTGACAGCTCGAAAATCACCTGCCAGTCTGTCAGGCGGCGGCTGTCCGTGCTCAGCCGGGCGCGGGCCACCGCCGTGCCCGCGCCGCCCGATTGCGGCTTGGCATAAGTGAAGAACAGGGTGCGGGAGGTGGCGAAATCGCGCGGCACCAGCAGGTCGAGAAGCCCGCCCTGCCCGCCGTCATGGACGGGCGGGACACCGTCGATCACGTGCCGGGTGCCGTCCACCAGGCGCAGGACGCGGCCGTGGTCGCGCTCCGTCACCAGTACGGACCCGTCGGGCAAAAAGCCGATGGCCCAGGGCTGATCGAGGCCGCGGGCGATCTTTGTCACCCGCAGCGGGCCGGCGGAGGTATCGAGCGCGCGCCCGGGCGTTGAGGCCATGCCGATCAGAACCAGCAGGCAGAACAGGATTCGGACATGGCGCATCTATCAGACCCTCCCTGACGCCATGATACAGCGTCGGGTCCACCTGTCATCCCCCGTCAGGCCCTGCGGCTGTCGAGCCGCGCGAGGCCCAGCAGCTCGAGCACGCGGGATTCGATATGCGCGGCGTCAAGGCCCGCGACCGCGTACATGTCTTCCGGGCTGGCCTGGTCGATGAAGGTGTCGGGCAGCACCATTGACCGGAACTTGAACCCTGTATCGAACACTTCTGACTCGGCCAGCAACTGGCTGACATGGCTACCGAAACCGCCGATCGCGCCTTCCTCGATGGTGATCATGGCCTCGTGTTTCGCCGCGAGGTCCAGAACGAGATCCCGGTCGAGCGGCTTGGCAAAGCGCGCGTCGGCCACGGTGGGCGTGATCCCGCGGGCGCGCAGCGCCTCGGACGCCTTCATCACCTGACCCAGCCGCGTGCCGAACGAAAGGATCGCCACGCGCGCGCCCTCCTGCACGACGCGGCCCTTGCCGATCTCCAGTACGTCGCCGCGTTCGGGCATCTCCACGCCCTGCCCCTCGCCGCGCGGGTAGCGGAAGGCGACGGGCCCGTCGTCATGCGCGGCGGCCGTGGCGACCATGTGCTTGAGCTCGGCCTCGTCGGCGGCCGCCATCACGGTAAAGCCCGGCAGGTTCGACAAATAGGCGATGTCGAACGCCCCCGCATGGGTGGCGCCGTCGGCCCCCACCAGCCCGGCCCGGTCGATGGCGAACCGCACCGGCAGGCGCTGGATCGCCACGTCGTGCACCACCTGGTCATATCCGCGTTGCAGGAAGGTGGAATAGAGCGTGCAGAACGGCTTCATCCCCCCGGCGGCCAGCCCGGCGGAGAAGGTCACCGCGTGCTGTTCGGCGATCCCGACGTCGAAGCACCGCGAGGGGTAGCGTTCCGCGAAGAGATCAAGCCCCGTCCCGTCAGGCATGGCGGCGGTGATGGCGCAGATGCGGTCGTCGCGCGCGGCCTCGGCCAGAAGCGCGTCGGCGTAGACGCGCGTGTAGCTGGGCGCATTCGAGGGCGCCTTTTTCTGTTCGCCGGTGACCACGTCGAACTTGGCCGTCGCATGGCCGCCGTCATTGCGTGTCTCGGCCGGGGCATAGCCCTTGCCCTTCTTCGTCAGGGCATGGATCAGGACCGGCCCGGTCGCGCGAGCCTTGACGGTGCGCAGCACCGGCAGCAGCTGGTCCATGTCATGCCCGTCGATCGGGCCGATATAGGAGAACCCCAGCTCCTCGAAGAGCGTTCCGCCGACGGCGAACCCCTTGAGCACGTCCTTGGCGCGCTTGGCCCCCTCCTGGAAGGGCGGCGGCAGGAGCGAGATCGCCCCCTTGGCGGCCGCCTTGAATTCCTGGAACGGTTCGCCGGCATAGAGACGCGACAGGTAGGACGACAACGCGCCGACGGGCGGTGCGATCGACATCTCGTTGTCGTTCAGGATCACGATCAGCCGTTTCCCGAGATGGCCGGCATTGTTCATCGCCTCGAAGGCCATGCCGGCGCTCATCGCGCCGTCGCCGATCACCGCGATGGCGTCGCCGTGGCCCGTGTCGCAGGCGCCGCCGAGGTCGCGCGCCACGGCAAAGCCGAGCGCGGCGCTGATCGAGGTGGAGGAATGGGCGGCTCCGAACGGATCGTAGGAGGATTCGCTGCGCTTGGTGAAGCCCGACAGCCCGTCTTTCTGGCGAATGGTGCGGATACGGTCGCGCCGGCCCGTCAGTATCTTGTGCGGATAGGTCTGGTGGCTCACATCCCAGATGATCTTGTCGCGCGGCGCGTCGAAGACGTGGTGCAGCGCGACCGTCAGCTCGACCACGCCGAGGCCGGCGCCAAGATGGCCGCCGGTTTCCGACACGGCCGAAATCGTCTCGGCCCGGAGTTCCTGCGCCAGCTTGGCAAGCTGCGGATCCGACAACCGCTTGAGGTCGGCCGGGCCGGCAACCTGATCCAGCAGGGGCGTGACGGGACGGTCTGACATGGGCACCCCTCCCCGGGGTCGACATTCAGGTTTCGCGCGAGATAACGAAGCGGGCGAGCCGCTGCAAGGCCTCGGCATCCTTGCCATAAACAGATAGGGCGTCACAGGCCTCGTCAACAAGGGCATCGGCCCGGCGCGCCGCCCCGTCGAGCCCGAGCAGCGACACGAAAGTGGCCTTGCCGGCGACGGCGTCCTTGCCCACGGCCTTGCCCGCGGCGGCGGCGTTACCCGTCTCGTCGATGATGTCATCGCGGATCTGGAAGGCCAGCCCGAGGGCGCGGGCATAGGCGGCCATCGCCCCGGTATCGGCCCGCGCCATGCGCGGCCCGGCACAGGCCGCCCAACCGATCAACGCGCCGGTCTTGCCGGCCTGCAACTCGGTGATCTGGTCGAGCGTGAGCGGGGTTCCCGCCGATTCGGCGGCGATATCACGGGCCTGCCCCAGCACCATGCCCTGCCCGCCCGCGGCCCGCGCAAGGCTCAGCGCCAGATCGGCGCGCGCCCTTCCGGTTTCGGCGCCGTCCGGGTGAGCGGCCAGTTCGAAGGCCAGCGATTGCAGGGCATCGCCGGCCAGCACGGCCGTCGCCTCGTCCCACTTGACGTGAACGGTGGGCTGGCCGCGGCGCAGCGCGTCGTCATCCATGCAGGGCAGATCGTCATGCACGAGGCTGTAGCCGTGCATCGCCTCGATCGCGCAGGCGGGCCAGATCGCGCGGTCGGCCGCGATGCCGTGCAGCCGTGCGCCCTCGATCACCAGAAAGGCGCGGATGCGTTTGCCGCCCGTCACGGCATACCGCATCGCGCGCGCCACGGGCGTCGTGCCGAAGGGCGCCATGACACGGGTGAAATGCGCCTCCACGTGGCGGGCCACGGCCGCGCGCGCGTCATCCATCGCGGTCAGAGCCCGTCGACAGGCGTCGTGCCGGTGGGCTGGCCCTCGCCATCGAGCGTGATCGCGGCGACCTTTTCCTCGGCTTCCTTGAGCTTGGTTTCGCAGCGCTTCTTGAGCGCCGCGCCCCGTTCGTAAAGGCTGATCGATTCCTCGAGCGCGACGTCGCCGCGTTCAAGCTGCCCCACGACCTGCTCCAATTCCTTCATCGCTTCCTCGAAGGACATTTCGGCAACTGGCTTGTCGGACATCTGGGCGCTCCTGCTGCGTTGTTTCGCGCCACCATAGACGCGCGGGATGGCGGGTTCAATTCGGTTGACGCGCCCGGACGCCTGCGGGAATGTCGCTCCATGCAGGAAAGGAAGGCCATGGCGCCGCTGCCCGACATGCAGGCCGTCACGGAGATCGCCCGGCGATTCGACACCGCGAAAGCCGCGGACCCGGCGCTTGAAAACGCCGAACTCGGCGAGTTGCTGCGCCTCGTGCCGGGCAGGCGTGCCTTGGCCGAGGGCCTGCTAGACGGGCGCGACGCGGTGTTCCGGTTCCACCTGGGCGGGCCGCCCGCGGCGCAAGCGCGGGAATGGGCCGAACTGCAGCGCATCTGGCCGCTCATGCGGGACGGGGCCTGCCGGGTGGTCGAACCACTGCATTTCAACGGCGATCACGGGGTGATGGTCGTTTCGCGCGTGTCGGGCACGCCGCTGTTGCAACACCTCTGGAAAATCGACCCGGCCCGGCGCGCCGCCATCCTGGGGCCCGCGGCCCGCTGGCTGAGGCAATATACCGAGGTCAGCGAGGTCTGGCGCCCGGCAAAGCCGGGGGCGTGGCTGTCACGGGCGGAACGCGCCAGCGCGAAACAGCCCTTCCGCCGCCTCGCGCGGATCGAGGCGGGCATTCTCAACGAACTGCACCGCCTTGCCCGGCTGATGGGCAAGGCCGACTGGCGGTGCGCCATCGGCCACGGGGATTTCCACCCCAACAACCTGATCCTGCGGGGTGAGCGGCTGACCGGCATAGACACCGGCGGATCCGCCGTGATGCCCGTCTACAAGGACATGGCGCGCTTTCTGGTGCACATGGGGCGGCGCGGCATGATCCCGTCGGGGCGGTCGTATCTGGGCGTCGACGCCGACGGGATTGCGGCGTTCGGTGACGTCTTTTCGCTGTCGCGCTCGGAAACGGGGCTTCATCTGCCGTTCATGATCGGCTGCGAAACGCTGCTGCGGGTGGAAACCCGCAAGCTCAAGCGCGGGCGCATCCGCCACGCCGAGGCGATGTCGCAAGCGTTGCTGCGCGACCTGCGCGAGGCCGGGCGGGATTTCTAGCGCGCAGTCCCGTCGCGTCGGCGCGAGTGTCGGCCGCTGAAAAGTCACGCGCGAGACATACAAAGTTAAGGATTTTGCGTCAGGGTGAGTCACGCTCCGGAACCTGCTGTCCTCTTGGTTTCGGGGCTTCCTCCCTGTCAGACTGGCCGCGCCTCCGGGTGCGGCCTTTTTTCACATTTCGGCGAAGCTGACTGTTGACGGGTCTGGGGAACTGTCCTAGCGTCACTTCACTACTAAGTCGGCCAGTCCGACAGGGAGAGAAAAATACAAATGAAAGGGGCCGCGTGGCCTCTTTCTTGTGTCTGACACTCCGTTTTCCAAGCCCACACCTGTTCCGGCTTTGAAACACTCCGATCCGAAAGGGATGGCGTTTTTTCCCTGACATGTCGCGGGCGCCATGCTAGAGCGCTGTGGCATTCAAAACACCGAATGGGGACAAGATGCCGAAGATTTTTTCGACCCTGCCGCTGGTCACCGCTCTCGTGTTCTCCACGGCGCTGCACGCGCAGGAAGAAACCGCCGACCAGAACGGCGCAACGACCGCCCCTGAAACGCAAGCCCAAGACGACGCCAACACCGCCGGCGGGCAGTTGCAGATGGGCCGCCAAGTGTCGGAGGACGATGCGACCTACATCAAGGAGACCTACGACGACTGGCAGCTCAAGTGCTTTCGCAACCAGGGCGAGGGCGACGACATCTGCCAGATGTACCAGTTGCTGACCGAGGATTCGGGCAACCCGGTTGCCGAATTCAGCATCTTCCGCCTGCCCGAGGGCGGGCAGGCCGCCGCGGGCGGTACCATCGTCGTACCCCTCGGGACTCTTCTGGGCGAGGAATTGACCATCTCGGTGGATGGCGGCGCTGCCAAGCGGTACCCGTACTCGTTCTGCACGATGACCGGCTGCTTCGCGCGGATCGGCTTTACAGAGGCGGATGTCACGGCCTTCAAGCGGGGCGCGTCGGCCATGCTCCGGATCGTGCCGGCGCAGGCCCCCGACCAGGTCGTCGAAATCAGCGCATCGCTTGACGGCTTCACCGCCGCCTATGAAAACGTCTCGACCATTCGCAATTGATCTCCCGCGGGTCGCCGCGGCGACCATATCACGGACGCGCCCCGCCGCGGGCGCGTTCGCGGTGTCAGGTGAACCGCCGGATCGCCAGCACGGCGTTCAGGCCGCCGAAGGCGAACGCGTTCGACAACGCGACCTCGACGTCAACCTCGCGGGCCTCGTTGGGCACCACGTCCAGCGCGCATTCGGGATCGGGTTCCTCGTAGCCGATCGTCGGGGCGACGACCCCGTCCCGCACCGCCATGATGCAGGCCAGCAGCTCGACGGCGCCGGTGCCGCCGATCAGGTGCCCGTGCATCGATTTCGTCGAGGATATCATCACCTTGTCGGCGTGATGGCCGAACACGTCCGCCACGGCGGCGCATTCCGTCTTGTCGTTCGCCGCCGTGCCGGTGCCGTGCGCGTTTATGTAGCCGACCTCGGCCGGGTTGATCCGCGCATCCCCGAGAGCCCCGCTGATCGCCCGCGCCGCGCCCTGTTTCGACGGCATGACGATGTCGGCCGCGTCCGACGTCATGGCAAAGCCCGCCACTTCGGCCAATATCTCGGCCCCGCGGCGCCGGGCATGGTCCAGTTCCTCGAAGACGAAGACGCCCGCGCCCTCGCCCTGCACCATGCCGTTGCGGTTGGCGCTGAACGGGCGGCAGGCGTCCTTGGACATGACGCGCAGACCTTCCCACGCCTTGACGCCGCCAAAGCACAGCATCGATTCGGACCCGCCCGTCACCATCACCGGGCTGGCGCCGCCATGCACCATCTGGAACGCCTGCGCCATCGCGTGGTTCGACGACGAACAGGCGGTCGAGACGGTGAAGCTGGGCCCCTTGATGTTGAATTCCATCGACACGTGGCTGGCCGCGGCATTGTTCATCAGCTTGGGTACGACGAACGGGTGCACGCGATTCTTGCCGTCCTCGTAGACCGAGCGGTAATTGTCATCCAGCGTGGTCATGCCACCGCCGGAATTGCCCAGCACCACGCCGGCCCGCGCCGCCAGCTCCGCCGAGAAGTCCAGCCCCGCCTGCGCGATCGCCTCGCGCGCGGCGATCAGCGTGAACTGCGTGAACCTGTCGTAGAGGGCAAGCTGCTGGCGGTTGAACCGGTACTCGGGGTCATAGCCGCGCACCTGCCCGCCGATGCGGATGGCCAGACGGTCGACATCTCGAAAGTCCAGGTCGCCGATGCCACAGCGGCCTTCGCGCATCGCCGCCAGCGTTTGGGGCACCGAATGACCAAGCGAATTGATCGTGCCCGCCCCGGTTATGACGACCCGTTTCACGTCTGGTCTTCGATCAGCTTTTCGATCCCCGCCACGATCGAGCGGACAGAAGAGATATCGAAGTCGCTCGCCTCGGGTTCGTTCGCGTTGAACGGCACCGAGATGTCAAAGGCCTCCTCGATGGCGAAGATGCTTTCGACCAGCCCGAGGCTGTCGATACCCAGATCGTCGAGCGTGCTGTCGAGCGTCACGTCGGACGCGTCGAGGACGGCCTGTTCAGCGATGATTTCGATGACACGATCCCGGATGCTCATTGCGCGACCTTCCCCGATTCCGTTGCCCCCGATGTAGAGCCTTCACCGGGAGTTTGAAACCGTTTTCTTGAGCGCCGCGACATCGTCGAACAGGCGTTTGAGCCGGCGCATTCCCTTGAACACTTCCATCGTCGTGTCCATTTTCATCGCCGGGTAACCCAGCATCACGCGCCCCTCGGGAATGTTCGACAGCACGACCGTTCCGCCCCCGGTGATGACATTGTCGCCGATGAATATGTTGTCGCTCACCCCCGTCTGGCCGGCAAGCACAACGTTGTTGCCGACCCGCGTTGACCCCGCGATGCCGACATGGCCACAAAGCAGGCAGTCGTGGCCTATCTCGACATTGTGGCCGATCATCACGAGGTTGTCGATCTTGGTGCCGGGGCCGATGCGCGTGTCGCGGATGGTGCCCCGGTCGATCGTGCAATTGGCGCCCAGTTCCACGTCATCGCCGATATCGACCGCGCCGAGGCTGTGGATCCGCGTCCAGCTCTGGGCCTGCGTGTCGCCCGTGTCGCCAAGGGTCTGGCGCGCCTCCTCGACCGAGGATTTCTCGGGCGTGACATAGGAAAACCCGTCCCCGCCGACCACGCAACCGGGCTGGGCGATGAAGCGCGCGCCGATCCTGACCCGTGCGCCGATGCGCACACCTTCGCGCAGGAAGGCGCCGGGGGCGATCACGGCATCGCTGCCCACGAAACATTGCGGCCCGATAACGCTGTCGGCCCCGATCCGCGCGCCCGGCCCGATGACGGCCAGAGGCCCGACCGAGACATTGTCGCCCAGCTCGGCGGTGTCGTGCACCACCGCCGCGGGGTGAATGCCGGCGTCCCAGCCCTGCCCGGGATCCATCATCCGTGTCAGGCCGGACAACACGTATCGCGGCCGCGGTGCCACGATGGCGGCGTCCAGCCCCATTGCCTTCCAGTCCGCGCCATCCCACAGCACGGCGGCGCGCGCCTGTCCCTGCGACAGCGCCTCGGCATATTCGGGCTTCATCGCCAATGCCATGTCGTGCGGGCCGGCATCCGCGGGCTCGGCAAGCCCGTCAATCTTCAGCTCAGCTGCACCTAGAGCCCGCGTTCCGAGCGCCTCGGCAATCTGCGCGACAGTGAAAGCCATGACATTCCCCTTTTTGCGGGGACGTCTTTAGCCGCGAACCGCGCGCAGCGAAACCCCCGCCGTGCTCAGCGCCTGCCAGATCGCGGCGTCACGCCCGTACACGTCGCGGCGGAACTGCGTGCGCCCCTTGGCCCGCGTGAACGCGGTTCGGTAGATGATGTGAACCGGCACCGGCTGTTCGAGATCGACCCGTGTTTCGCGGCCCGTGTTCAGGACCGACTGGAAAAAACTCTCCGGGTCTTTTTCCTGCCGGGCGAGCAGCGCGTAAGCGAAATCGAAGGGTTTCTGCAGCCGGATGCAGCCATGGCTGAAATCCCGCTCGGTTCGCGCGAAAAGATGTTTCTGCGGCGTGTCGTGCAGGTAGATGTTGTACCGGTTGGGGAACATGAACTTCACGAGCCCCAAAGCATTGCGCGGCGATGGCGGCTGCTTGATGTTGAACGGGAAATTGCGCGCGTTGTACGCGCCGAAATTCACCGATGACCGCCGCACGACGCGGCCGCGCGAATCCACCAGCCGAAGGTGGCTCACCGCGTTCGGATTCTGCTTCATCTTGGGCAGGTATTCGTTCACGGCGATGGAGCGCGGCACGTGCCATGTCGGGTTGATGACCATATGCGTCATCACGTCGGAGAATTCCGGGCTGCGCCTGTCATGGCTGTTGCGTCCCACCACGGCGCGCGTGCGGAACGTGACCCTGTCGTTGTCCACGATCCGCGCGAGGAAATCCGTCAGGTTGACAAGGATGTGCCGCGTGCCGCGGTCGCGGTTGGTCCAGCGTTCGCGTTCCATGGCCACGATCACCGATTTCAGCCGCGACCCGGCCGACTTGTTGATCTGCGCCATGGTGCTGGCCCCGGCAACGCCATCGGTTTCAAGGCCGTGATCCGACTGGAAGCGCTGCACCGCCTCCTGAATGGCGCCGTCGTATTCCCGCACGGCGGTCCGTGACAGGTACCCCATCGCCATGAGCCGGTCACGCAACGCGACGACGGCCCGGCCCGACTGGCCGGGTTTGAGCGTGCCCGCGGGCACGGACGGCCCCCAGCCACCGCGCGCGACCTGCCGTTCGAGCCGCAGTTTCGCCTTCATCAAGCGGGCGTATTCATTGGTCTGCGGCGGCAGCGCGCGGAAAAAGGCGCCGGGCCGGTCGGCCCGGGCCAGCCGTTGCAGGTGATCGGCCCGCTCGCGGTCGGGTACCTGCCGTTTTATCCCGCTCACGACCTTCTGCGGCACCAACACGCCGGTCTGCAGGTCGCGGGCAAGGTCGCGGAAAACCCGGCTCATCGCGACTTCGGCGAACCCCCGGTCACGCACCGACTGAACGTCGCGCAACTGCGCCAGCAGGCCCTGCGCATCGTACTTGTCGGCCGGCAGGCCATGCAGGGGCGCGTCTGCCAGCGCCTCGAACAGGGCCTTGCGGCGCGCCCGCTCGATGGCCGAGGGGCCTGTCCAGATCGTCGCGTAATCGGTTTGCCGGTAATGGGCGGCGATGTCGCGGTCACTCGCCGCGGCCTCTGCCACGGCCTGCTTGAACGCGGTCACGCCGGCCCGGGCCGGCCCGACGGCCAGTGTCGCGGCAAACAGGACCACGCTCAGCACCACCGGCATCACCCTGTGGCGGGCGAAAGCAGCTGTCTTCATGTCTTCACTCAACCTCATGATCCTTCCCGGGCGTGCCAATTCACAGAATAAGTCTATCTTGGAATATCGCGTAACCTGTCCATCCTTTTCCGACATGCGCGCGAAAAGTTTACGCGCGCTGCGGCCTGCGGACACCAGAAATGCCCCGAGGTGGCGCGCAAGCGGGCAACATCCGCGCGGATTTGCGCAAGATCATGCCGAAATTTCTTGAAAACCCGATCACCGGGTATTCACCCCTTGGTGAGCGATTCCTGTTATGGCATAACCTCACCATCCTTGGGGGATGAGGCGGCAAAAAGCCGTAAAGCGGCAGAAGCAAGCGACGGGACAGGCGCAAACAGCACATGACAGACACGAAACTTCCAAGCATGACGCGGCGGGGATTACTCGGGGCGTTCGCGGCAACCGTGGTTACGGCGGCACCCAGCTATCCGAACGCGGCCGGCTTCCTGCGCGGGGCGGGCGACATCCGGCGGCTGCGCATGACATCGCCCCGCACGGGTGAGCGGATCGATACGATCTACTGGATCGAGGGCGATTACATCAAGGACGCGCTGCGCGAGATCACGCTTTTCATGCGTGACTGGCGCACCGACCAGACCAAGACGATAGATACCCGCACCATCGATATCATGGCGGCCAGTCACAACCTGCTGGAGGCCGATGAACCCTACATGCTGCTGTCGGGGTATCGCAGCCCCAAGACCAACGCCATGCTCCGCCGCCGGTCGAGCGGCGTCGCCAAGAATTCCCGTCACATGAACGGCGAGGCCGCGGATCTGCGGCTGACCTCGCGGTCGGTGACCCAGATGTACCGCGCGGCGCTGGCCTGCAAGGGCGGCGGCGTGGGCCGGTATTCACGCTCCGATTTCGTGCACATGGATTGCGGCCCGGTGCGCAGCTGGGGCAGCTGACCCGCCGCCCCGTCGCGCGGCTGCAAAACACTGTCCTGAAAAACAGCCCGGCACGCGGTGACGCGGCCGGGCCTTTTCATGCGGGTGCCGCGTGGCGGCGCGCCGTGGCGGGATCAGCCCATCTTGGCCTGACGTGCCGCCTGAAGCCGGGCGAAATCCTCGCCGGCGTGATAGCTCGACCGCGTGAGCGGCGTCGCCGACACCATCAGGAACCCCTTGCCATAGGCGGCGCGCTCGTAGCCCTGAAACTCGTCGGGATGCACGAAGCGGTCCACGCCGTGGTGCTTGGGCGTGGGCTGCAGGTATTGCCCGATGGTCAGGAAATCGACATCCGCCGCGCGCATGTCGTCCATCACCTGATGCACCTGCGACCGCGTCTCGCCAAGCCCGACCATGATTCCCGACTTGGTGAACATCGTCGGGTCAAGCTCCTTGACCCGCTGCAACAGGCGCAGGCTGTGGAAATAGCGCGCCCCCGGCCGCACCTCGGGGTAGAGGCCCGGCACGGTTTCGAGGTTGTGATTGAACACGTCCGGCTTGGCCGCCACGACGACCTCCAGCACCGACGGGGCGCAATGCAGGAAATCCGGCGTCAGGATCTCGATCGTGGTGCCGGGGCTGCGGTGCCGGATCGCGCGGATGGTGCGGGCGAAATGCTCGGCCCCGCCATCCTCGACATCGTCGCGATCCACCGAGGTGATCACCACGTGGTTGAGCCCTAGCTTTTGCACGGCGTCGGCCACGCGGCCGGGTTCGAACACGTCCAGTTCCTCGGGCGGCTTGCCCGTGGCGATGTTGCAGAAACTGCAGGCGCGGGTGCACACCTCGCCCATTATCATCATCGTCGCGTGGCCCCGGCTCCAGCACTCCCCGGCATTGGGGCAGCCGGCCTCCTCGCAGACGGTGACGAGCTTGTGCTCCCGCATGATCCGGTGCGTCTCGCGATAGCCCTTGCTCGTCGGCGCCTTGACGCGAATCCAGTCCGGCTTGCGCGGCTGCGCGTTGTCCGGACGGTGGGCTTTCTCTGGATGGCGTTCGGCCGGGATGTTGAGGTCTCGCACGGAATTTTCCCCGCAAATGGTTTCGTAACTTGTCACCCATATAAAACATCACGGTGGGAAGTGCCAGTTTCGCGGTCGCGGCCATATCGCCGCGGCCCCACCCGTTAAAGAGTGCCCACCGCCCTGCCCGGACCGCGGGCGTCGGCGCGATCCCGTCTTGCAGCGGCTGTCGGCGCGGTTATGCTGGCGCGCGCACCGGGCGAGGACGGGACATGGATTGGCAGGCTCACCGGCGGGAGGCGCATCAGCTCGGCCGGACGCAAGAATTTCTCAAGCAGATCGTCTATGGCGGCAATGACGGCATCGTGACCACTTTCGCCATCGTCGCCGGCTTTGCCGGCGCACAGGCCGACGGCGTGGCGCAGATCGGCGGGGTCGCGGTGCTGGTCTTCGGGTTGGCCAACCTTTTTGCCGATGCCATCAGCATGGGGCTGGGGGAATACCTGTCGCTTCGCTCGCAGCACGACCTGTACCGGCACCGCCGCCGCAGCGAGATGCGCGAAATCGCCCGCAACCCGGAACAGGAACGCATGGAACTGTTCGAGATACTCCGCCAACGCGGCCTGCCCGCCGGCGAGGCCGACACCACCGCCTCGATCGTCTCGCGGCATCCCGACCTGATGGCGGACATGATGATGACCTATGAATTCGGGATGCACGACCCCGAGGAGGAGAGCCCGGCGCTGAACGGCACCTTCACCTTCGGATCCTTCGTGCTGTTCGGTGCCGTTCCGCTGCTGCCGTATTTCGTGATGGCCGCCGACAGGCGCGCCTTCCTGCTGTCCGTCGTTTCAACCTTCGCCGCGCTGGTGGCGCTCGGCCTGCTGAGATGGTCGGCGACCGGCGAACGCGTCGTGCGAACGGTCGGCGAGACCGTGCTTGTCGGGTCGGTCTGCGCCGCCGTCGCCTTTTTCGTGGGCTGGGTCGTGAGCGGGTAGCCTCAGCCGATCAGGCCCCCGGACTCGCCCAGGCCGTCGTAATAGGCCTTCAACCGCTGAAGCGCGATGCGCAGTACGATCTTGCCCGACCGGGCCGACCAGCCCATTTTCCGCTCCGCCTGCTCCAGCCCCTGCAGATGACAACAACACCGCAGCGCGACATCGCCCAGCCCCGGGCCAAGGTCCTGCAAAGCGCCCATGACGCGCGTCCGGGCCAGGCCGGCGCTGCCCCCCGGCAGGTCGCCGCCGGGCCCGTCCATGCGATCGGGGCCGGTCAGTAGCCTTTCCCAGTTGCTCGTCATCCGCGGCGGCATCTGGGCCAGCTCGAAATCCTCGCGCAGGCGTTCGCCGGCCCGGACAAGCTCGGGCGTGAGAAACGGCGCGCCATCCCGGTCGCGCCGCCGCGCCAACGCGGTCAGCGGCGATTCCGGAATGCAGGTCCGGCGGGCGCGCCCCGAGGGCCGCGCCGCGTCGTCGCCGGCGGGCGCGAAAGGCGTCGGCGCCTCGGCAAACCCGAAGGCGTGATTCTCGGCCTCGGCCATCAGCCGGTTGAGCGCGTTGCGCCCGCCCGTGGTGATCCGGTAGCGCACGACCCGCCCCTCGCCATCGCAGGCGATCCAGTTCTTGAGCGCCATCGCCTCGGCCACCTCGCGTTCCACCACCGAGCTGCGGGCCTGTGTCCGGCCTGCTGTTTCCTTGATGACCGCGGCCTTGTCCATGTCCGCGGCCACGGCCAGCACGGCGCCCGGGTCGCACAGGTGTTTCAGGATCCGCAGCGCCTCGGCCTTCAGCTTTTCCTCGGTCAGGGTGGCGGTTTCGGACGTGGGTGTCTCGGACGGCATCATGACGGTCTCCGCTTCATGAGAACCGGCAGGCTTGCGCCCCAGCACCTGCCGGCCGAGCCGCCGCAGCGCCTCGTCGACAAGGTAATCGTCCCGTCTTGCTTCGAAGCGGCGGATCTGGCGCAGGATGGTGGAGGCATGGCAGCCCGCATCCCGCGCCAGCGCCCGGATCGGGGCGCCGGTTTCGGTATGCGCGAGGTAATGCCACGCCGGTTTCGGCACCCAGGCCGGAACTCCAACCGGGCCGTCGATCACGGCGGACCGTTGCGTCATGTTCTGCACTCCCCTCTGCCCGGCCCGGCGGCGACCGGGCCGCAAGCAAAAGTTATCCACAGGCTTCTCCACAAGCTAGGCGGGAAACTGTTACCGGTTCGTTAATCGTTTCCAGTTTGGCAAGCATTGTTTCTAAAAGGTAAACAAGAAGAAAGCCCTGCGAACGGCTGTCAATCAGTGAGCGCAACACATCCTTAGGTTGTGCAATGACTTGTCAGGTCATTCATGAGGTTCAAGATGCAAGATATTCTGACACGGCTTGAAACACTCCGCCGGCCACGCCTTCTGATCCGCGCGGCACGCTTCGGCCTCGAGGCGTATCGCCGCCAGCCGCACCTGCGTCGGCAGCTGGGTGCCGGTCCGGTGCCGGGCAGCGCACAGGCCCTTGTGCGGCTGTCCGAGATCGAGGCGGAGCTGGACGCGCGAAGGCGCTGTGGCGGGTCCGGCTATTGCCCGGCCCGCCACGTGGATGTCCTGATCGCGATGATGGGCGAGGCGCGCATCCTGCGCGCCACCCGTCCTGACGCCGTCAGGTGAAGGAATCGGGCATCGACGCCTTCTTGGTGGCCACGAAGGCGCTCAGCGCCTCGGCGATGCCCGGGTCCAGCGGCGGCTGCTGGTAATCGCCCAGCATCTTATGCATCCGGACATTGGCAAGGGTGGCGCTGTCGCGCTCCCCGTCCTCCGACCAGGTCTCGAAGGGCTTGTAATCCAGGACATCGGTCCGCCAGAAGGCCGTCTTGAAGTTGGCCTGTGTATGGGCGCATCCAAGGTAATGCCCCCCAGGCCCGACCTCGCGGATGGCATCCATCGCCTGTCCGTTCTCGTCCATGTCCACGCCCTTGGCGACATGGTGCAGGACGCCCAGCTGATCGGCGTCGAGGACGAATTTCTCGAAACTCGCCACCAGTCCGCCTTCCAGCCAGCCGCAGCTGTGCAGCATGAAGTTCACCCCGCCCAGCAGGGCGGCATTGTGGGTATGCGCGGTCTCGTAGGCGGCCTGTGCATCGGGCAGCTTGGAGCCGCACAGCCCCCCGCCCGACCGGAACGGCAGGCCGAGCCGCCGCGCCAGCTGCCCGGCCCCGTAAAGGATATGGCTGGCCTCTGGCGTGCCGAAGGTGGGCGCGCCGGAATTCATGTCGATCGAGGTCACGAAGGCGCCGAAGACCACCGGCGCGCCCGGACGGATGAGCTGGCTGTAGGCGATGCCCGCCATGACCTCGGCCAGCACCTGCGTCAGCGTGCCGGCCACGGTCGTCGGCGCCATCGCCCCGCCCACGATGAAGGGCGAGATGATACACGCCTGATTGTTGCGCGCGTAGACCTCGAGCGAGCCCATCATCACCTCGTCGAAGGTCATGGGCGAATTGACGTTGATGAGCGACGTCATCACCGTGTTGTCCTGCACGAAATCCTTGCCGAACAGGATCTCGCACATGTCCACGCAATCCTGCGCGCGGCTGGGTTCGGTCACCGAGCCCATGAAGGGCTTGTCCGACAGCCGCATGTGCGCGTGGATCATGTCGAGATGGCGCTTGTTCACGGCGATGTCGGTGGGTTCGCACACCGTGCCGCCGGAATGGTGCAGCCATTTCGACATGTAGCCCAGCTTCACGAACTTCTCGAAATCCGCCATCGTCGCATAGCGACGTCCGTCCTCGAGGTCGCGCACGAAGGGCGGGCCGTAGATCGGCGCGCAGACCAGCGTGTTGCCGCCGATCTCGACATTGCGTTCGGGATTGCGGGCGTGTTGCGTATACCGGCCCGGCGCCGTTTCGATCAGCTTGCGCGCCAGCCCGCGGGGAATGCGCACGCGTTCCCCGTCTATGTCCGCCCCGGCCTCGCGCCAGCGCTCCAGCGCGGCGGGATTCTCCACGAAATTGACGCCGACCTCCGCAAGGACGGTTTCGGCGTTCGCCTCGATGATCTCCAGCGCCTCCTCGTTGAGCACCTCGAAGAGGGGGATGTTGCGCTCGATGTACTTGGCGGTCTCGATGCTGACGGCGCTGCGCGCGGCGCGGCGGGCCGCACCCCCGCCACCACGTCCTCGTCTGCGGGTTGCTGCTTCGGCCATGTCCTTGTCTATCCCTGCACTGGCTCGGCCCCCACCATGGGGACCCGTTGCCCGGACCTTATCGCAGCCCGACGCCTAGGCAGCGAAGATTTCCGCCGCCTGAGGGGCCATAGCGACATTCGTCGCCGCAGAAACGCGTCCTGCCGTACCATCGGGCCCGCGCGCAACACCGCCCGGACTGTGCCCTTGCGCGGCCCGCGACGAGGCAGTAATGCCGGGTCATGAGCCAGACATCCCATGACCGCCTTCTCATCATAGACTTCGGCAGCCAGGTGACGCAGCTGATCGCGCGCCGCCTGCGCGAACTGAACGTCTACTGCGAGATACACCCCTTCCAGAACGTGACCGACACCTTCCTGGCCGACTTCGCGCCCCGGGCCGTGATCCTGTCGGGCGGCCCGGCCAGCGTCATCGACGACGGCTCGCCGCGCCCGCCCGCGTCGGTGTTCGCGCTGGGCGTCCCGGTGCTGGGCATCTGCTACGGCCAGCAGGTCATGATGCACATGCTGGGCGGCCGCGTGGAACGCGGCGACGGCACGGCCGAGTTCGGCCGCGCCTATGTCAGCCCCACCGAGGACCGGATCGACCTGCTCACCGGCTGGTTCCTCGAAGCGCGCGAACAGGTCTGGATGAGCCACGGCGACCACGTCAGCGAGCTCGCGCCGGGGTTCAGGGTCTACGGCACGTCGCCCAACGCGCCCTTCGCCATCACCGCCGACCTTTCGCGCGACTTCTACGCGGTGCAGTTCCACCCCGAGGTGCACCACACCCCGAACGGGCGCACGCTCTACGAGAACTTCGTGCGCCTCGCCGGGTTCAAGGGCGACTGGACGATGGCCGCCTACCGCGACGAGGCGATCCGCCGGATCCGCGAACAGGTGGGCGACGCCAAGGTCATATGCGGGCTGTCGGGCGGCGTGGACAGTTCCGTCGCCGCCGTCCTGATCCACGAGGCGATCGGCGATCAACTCACCTGCGTCTTTGTCGATCACGGCCTGCTGCGCCAGAACGAGGCGGCCGAGGTCACGACGATGTTTCGCGATCACTACAACATCCCGCTGATCCATGCTGACGAATCCGACCTGTTTCTCGGGCAGCTCGAAGGCATCAGCGACCCCGAGGAGAAAAGAAAGACCATCGGGCGGCTTTTCATCGACGTCTTCCAGACCCATGCGAACGCCATCGAGGGCGCCGCGTTCCTCGCGCAGGGCACGCTCTATCCCGACGTGATCGAATCGGTGTCGTTCAGCGGCGGCCCTTCCGTCACCATCAAGAGCCACCACAATGTGGGCGGCCTGCCCGAGAAGATGGGGCTGAAACTGGTCGAGCCGCTGCGCGAGCTTTTCAAGGACGAGGTCCGCGCCCTCGGGCACGAGCTGGGCCTGCCCGACAGCTTCATCGGCCGCCACCCCTTCCCCGGCCCCGGCCTCGCGATCCGCTGCCCCGGCGAGATCACCCGCGACAAGCTGGACATCCTGCGCAAGGCCGACGCGGTCTATATCGACCAGATCCGCCGCCACGGGCTCTACGACGAGATATGGCAGGCCTTCGTGGCCATCCTGCCGGTGCGCACCGTGGGCGTGATGGGCGACGGACGCACCTATGACTATGCCTGCGCGATGCGCGCGGTGACGAGCGTGGACGGCATGACCGCCGATACCTACCCGTTCAGCCACGAGTTCCTGACCGAAACCGCCACGCGGATCATCAACGAGGTCAAGGGCATCAACCGCGTCACCTATGACGTGACCAGCAAGCCGCCCGGCACGATCGAATGGGAATGACCCGCACCGGTCACGTGAACGACCCCCGGCAACACGCCCACGCAGCGCGCACCACGTCCTGCGGCCGTCCGGGCACGCCCGCCACGGCCGTGGTCATGGTGGCGGTGGCCGCGGCATGACGGCCATCGCCGCCCCCGCGCGGGTAATCAAGGCCGCGTTGTGGATGCTGGGCGCCGTGGCGTCCTTTTCCACGATGGCCGTGGCGGGGCGAGAGGTGAGCCCCGAGCTCGATACCTTCGAAATCATGATGTACCGCAGCCTCGTCGGGCTGGTGGCGGTGCTCATCGCGGCGCGGGCATTCGGCACGCTGCACGAACTGCCGACCACGCGGCCCGGCCTGCACCTGCTGCGCAACCTGTTCCACTTCACCGGCCAGAACCTGTGGTTCCTCGCCATCACGCTGATCCCGCTGGCGCAGGTCTTCGCGCTGGAATTCACCTCGCCGCTCTGGGTGCTGGTGCTGTCGCCGCTCGTGCTGGGCGAACGGCTGACCCGGATGCGGGTGCTGGCGGCCCTGATCGGCTTTGCCGGGATCCTCATCGTCACCCGGCCCAGCCCCGAGACGCTCAACCTCGGCACGCTGGCCGCCGCCGCCGCCGCCATCGGCTTTGCCGGCTCCATCATGGTCACCAAGCGGCTGACGCGGACCGACACGCTGACCTGCATCCTGTTCTGGATGACATTGTCGCAAAGCGTCTTCGGCCTGATCACCGCCGGGTTCGACGGGGATATCGCCCTGCCCTCGATGGGCGCGGCGCTCTGGCTGCCGGTCATCGGCGTGGCCGGGTTGCTGGCGCATGTATGCCTGACGACCGCGCTGTCGATCGCGCCGGCCACCGTGGTGACGCCGGTGGATTTCACGCGCTTGCCGCTCATCGCCTTCATCGGGCTCATCGTCTACCAGGAGCCGGTGAGCCCCTGGGTGATCCTTGGCGCGCTGGTGATCTTCGGCGGTAACTACCTGAACTTGTGGTCGGAAACCCGAGTGCGCGATTCGCAAGCCCGCGCCGCACCTTAAAGGTGTGTCCCGGACACAACCCCGTGGAACGTCGCGTCGTTTACGTCGCGTCAAAGATTGACGCCAGACAGTCGCCCGATAGCCTGCCCGGAGTCTGTGGAGGAGAGGGACACATGAAGACAACAGCACTGGCAGCCGCGACATTCGGTATTGCCGCCGGCGCCGCACAGGCCGGCGGGCTGGATCGCAGCTACACCCCGGTCGACCTTATTTTCGAGAAAGGAAACTATGCCGAGCTGTCGTTCGGCTACACCGATCCCGACCTCACGGGCAACGATGTACTGGGCAATGCCATCAGCAACGTGGGCGGCAGCTTCGGCATCGCCGGCGCCGGGCTCAAGCTGGATTTCGGGGACAAGCTGTCCTTCGGCCTGATCTACGATCAACCCTACGGCTCCGATATCCTGTACGGCGGCAACCCCGCCACCACGATGCTGGCCGGCACCCGGGCCAAGACCGAAAGCAACGCGCTGACGGCGCTGCTCAAGTACCGGGCGACGGACCGGTTCTCGGTTTATGGCGGGCCGCGGCTCCTGCATGCCGAAGGCGAAGTCAGCCTGTCGGGGCTGGCCTACGGCCCGTTCAGCGGCTACGATGTCAACTTCGCCTCCGACAATGGCGTGGGGTTTGTTGCCGGGGCCGCCTACGAGATCCCCGACATCGCGTTCCGGGCCTCCCTGACCTATCACTCGGCCATCGACCTTGGCATGGTGACCACCGAAACCTTCCCGGCGACGGCCCCGGTTCCCGTGCCCACGACCGTGCCGCTGACCACGGGCAACACCGATGTGGAGGTGCCGCAATCCATCGAACTCGCGCTGCAGACCGGGATCGCCAAGAACACGCTGGCCTTCGGCTCCATCCGCTGGTCGGAATGGGAGGCGTTCACGCTCACCCCGCCGGCCTTCGGCACGAACCTTGCGCAGATCGACAACGCGACCACCTACGAGCTGGGCCTCGGTCGCCGCTTTACCGAGAAATTCTCGGCCAGCATCTCGGCCAGATACGAGGCGGGCGGCGATGACGATCTGGTGTCGCCGTTGGCGCCCACCAACGGACAGACATCGCTGTCCATCGGCGGCGAGTACCAGTTGACCGAGGCGGTCAGCCTCTCGGGGGGTATCCGCTACACGTGGCTGGGCGACGCGCTGCCCGAAACCGGTACGCCGGACACGCAGCGCGCCACCTTCGTCAACAACGACGCGATCAGCGCCGGTCTCAAGCTCGGCGTGCATTTCTGACACTCCGGTCAGCCCCTGACTCGTGCCCGCCCCGACCGATCGGGGCGGGTTTTGCGTTTGACGCCCGTCCTGCCGCTGGCTACGAACCCCGCGAGGGAGACAGGCATGATCTATACTTCGGCGGATGACTGGCGTGGCGCGGCACACAAGCGCGTCCTGTTCTACGGCATGTCGGGTCTCGGCAAGACCCACCTGTCGAACATGCTTCGGGACAAGGGCGCGTGGTTCCATTATTCGATCGACTACCGCATCGGCACCCGCTACCTGGGCGAGCATATCGTCGACAACGCCAAGGCGCACGCCATGCAGGTGCCTTTCCTGCGCGACCTGCTGCTGAGCGATTCGATCTACATCGGGTCCAACATCACCTTCGACAACCTCGCGCCCGTCTCGACCTATCTGGGCAAGCCCGGCGACCCGGCCAAGGGTGGCCTGCCGATCGACGAATACCGCCGCCGGCAGGACCAGTTCCGGCGGGCCGAGATCGCAGCGCTGCGCGATACCGCGCATTTCATCGACCGTGCCGAGCGGCTTTACGGCTATCCCAACTTCATCTGTGATACCGGCGGCTCCATCTGCGAATGGGTGGACGGCGACGACCCGGCCGACCCGCTGCTGACCGAGCTGTCGTCGCGCTGCCTGCTGGTGTATATCCGCGGCTCGGAGGCCCACACGCAGGAACTGATCCGCCGCTTCGATCGCGCGCCCAAGCCGATGGCCTACCAGCCGGAATTCCTTGACCGGACGTGGCGCGAATACCTGCGCGAAAACAACGTCCGAGAAGACGAGGTTGATCCGGATTCCTTCATCCGTTTCGCCTATTCGCGCGCTCTGGCGCATCGCCAGCCACGGTACGAGGCGATGACGAAATGGGGTGTCAGCGTCACCGCCGACGAGGTCGGCCGCGTCACCACCGAGGCGCAGTTCGACGATCTGATCGCCCGCGCCCTTGAGCGCGCGGACCGACCGGTTATCTAGAGAGCGTCCCGCGAAAGGTTACACACATGCCCATCAAGCTCCCGTCCGACCTGCCCGCCTATGACGTCCTCACGCGTGAGGGCGTCATGGTCATGGACGAGGACCACGCGTCGCGGCAGGACATCCGCCCGCTGCGCATCGGGCTGCTCAACCTCATGCCCAAGAAGATCCAGACGGAGAACCAGTTCGCCCGCCTGATCGGCGCCACGCCGCTGCAGATCGAGCTGAGCCTCATCCGCATGACCGAGCACAAGACCCGCAACACCGCGGCCGAGCACATGGAGAGCTTCTACCGGCCGTTCTGCGATGTGGCCGAGACCGACGAGAAGTTCGACGGCCTGATCATCACGGGCGCCCCGATCGAGCACCTGGAATTCGACGCCGTCACCTACTGGGACGAGATGCGCCGCGTCTTCGACTGGACCCAGACCAACGTGCATTCCACCTTCGGGGTCTGCTGGGGCGGCATGGCGATGATCAACCATTTCCACGGCGTGGAAAAGCACGTGCTGCCGCGCAAGGCGTTCGGCTGTTACCGTCACCGCAACCTCGCGCCCGCCTCGCCTTACCTGCGCGGCTTTTCCGACGATTGCGTGATCCCTGTCAGCCGCTGGACGGAGATGCGGCAAGAGGAAATCGACGCCGTGCCGGTCCTGCAGACGCTGCTGGCCAGCGACGAGGTCGGCGCCTGCCTTGTCGAGGATCCGGGGCATCGCGCGCTCTACATCTTCAACCATCTCGAATATGACAGCGACACGCTGAAACAGGAATACGACCGCGACGTCGAGACCGGCACACCCGTCACCGTGCCGTGCAATTACTACCCCGACGATGACCCGTCCCGGCCGCCGCTGAACCGCTGGCGCAGCCACGCGCACCTGCTTTACGTCAACTGGATTTCCGAGATCTACGAAACCACGCCGTACGACATCAACAGGATCGGGCTGGAAAGCACGGATCTGCGGGGCTGATCCGGCATGAAGCTCGCGATCACCGCGCTGGTCGTTCTGGCGGTTCTGGCCGCCGTGACCCTCTGGAAGGCCCGCCAGCACGAGGCCCGCGCCGAGGCCGCTTTCCCGCCGCGGGGTCACGTTCTGGACGTGGGGGGCGAACCGGTCCATGCGCGGGTGATGGGCCCCGACGACGGCTCCGTGCCGGATCTGGTGATGATCCACGGCGCCTCGGGCAATTTGCGCGATTTCAGTTTCGACCTCGCGCCGCGGCTGGCCGGCGATTTCAGGGTGATCCTGTTCGACAGGCCGGGGCTGGGCTATACTGGCCGCATCGACGGCGACGGCGCCACGATCACGCAACAGGCCGGGCTGCTCATGCGGGCCGCGCGCCAGCTCGGCGCGGTGCGGCCGGTGGTGCTGGGGCATTCCTATGGCGGGGCCGTCGCGCTGGCCTGGGCGGTGCACCACCCCGATGCGCTGTCGGCGCTGGTGCCGCTGGCGGCGGCCTCGCATCCGTGGGATACCGGGCTGCCGACCTACTACAAGGTCCTGTCTCACCCGCTTGCCGGGCCGCTGGTGATCCCGCTCCTGAGCGCCTATGTCCCGGACTCGCGCGTGCAGCAGGCGGTGGCCGAGGTATTCACTCCCGACCCGGTGCCGCGCGGGTATCTCGATCATTTCGGCGCGGGCCTCACGCTGCGGCGCCACAGCCTGCGCGCCAACGCCCTGCAACGCGCCAACCTTCTGGACGAGATCACCGCGCTCGCCCCGCGCTACGGCGAAATTTCCGTCCCGACCGAGATCCTGCACGGCACCGCCGACACCACCGTCGGCCTGTCGATCCATTCGGCGCCGCTGGCCCGCGCGATCGCGGGCGCGACGCTCACGCGGCTGGCGGAGACGGGCCACATGCCCCACCATGCCGACCCGCGGGCCGTCATCGACGCGGTCCATCGCGCCACCGCCCGGGCCGGCCTGCGCTGACCGCCGGGCGCCTTGCGGTCCGCCCCGGCCCGCGTTTAGCGTGCATAAGGGGGGGTGACAGGAGCGAGACGAGATGGGGTTCACCGAACGCGCACCGATCGAGGCCGGCTTCGCCGATATTTTCATCAAGGATCTGGCGCCCGACCTCGACACCATCGAAAAGGACCGCGCCGCATTGCTGGCCACGGCGCGCAAACATGCCGCCATCCCGCTGGTCGTTGCCGGGCTGCTCGGCCTGTGGGCGCTGGTGGCCGCCGATGACTGGCAAGGGCGCATCGTCGGGCTGGTGGTGCCCGTGGCATTCGGCGGCGCCATCGCCTTCTGGCTGTGGTCACGACAGGCGGGCCGGTGGGGCGGCCGGCTGTCGGAAACGGTGATGCCCGTCATCTGCCGGTTCCTTGGACAGCTCGACCACGACAAGGACGCGCGCAAACGCTTCCCGCTGGACCGGGTGCAGGGCCTCGGGCTGATCGGCAATTTCACCGAGTCCCATCTCGAGGACAGGGTCGAGGGCCGCTACCGCGACACGCCGTTCGAAATGGTCGAGGCGCGGTTGCGCCGGCGCACGTCCGCGGGCGGGGATGACAACCGCAGCGAAACCAAGACGGTCTTCAAGGGGCTCCTGATGCGCATCGGCGTGCCCGAGCCGGTGAGCAGCGATATTTTCATCACGCGGGAGCTGGGCGGCCTTGGCAACAAGCTGGGCGAAATGTTTTCATTCAGCACCGGGCGCAACATGCCGCGGGTCGAATTCGACCATCCCGGTTTCGAGGCGGCCTTTGCCGTCTACGCCGAGGATCCCGATGCCGCGCGCCGCATCATGCCGCCCGATTTCCTCGATACGCTTCTGGCCATCGCCGAGGCCGAGGGCGGCGACAAGGGCGCCCGGGCCATGCGCGCGGGCTTTCAGGACGACGCGTTCTATATCGCGCTTGAACGGCACGCGGATTTCCTCAAGCTGGGCAGCCTGACCCGCCCGGTGCGCGACATCGAGGCGGAGCTTCACGCGGTGTTCGACGATCTCGCGCTGATCCGGCGGATCATCGACCGGCTTCACGGGGATACGCCGACGGTCTAGACAGGCCCGGACCGCCGGAATCAGGAGAGGGACATGCAACTGCCATTCGACGGCGCGATCAACCATTACTTCGAGAACGAGGCGCCCAAGGACATCTGCAACACGATCCGCCGCGCCGAGAAGGGTGATATCCTCGATCCGGGTTATCCGCATTCCGAACGGCTCGCGCGCAAGCACTACGAGAAAGAACTCGAGGCGCTGCAGATCGAACTGGTCAAGCTGCAGGCATGGGTGAAGGCGACGGGCGCCCGCATCGCCATCCTCTTCGAGGGGCGCGACGCGGCCGGCAAGGGCGGGGCGATCAAGCGGTTCCGCGAGTACCTCAACCCGCGCGGCGCCCGCGTCGTGGCCCTGCCCGCACCCTCGGATACCGAGGCCACGCAATGGTACTTCCAGCGCTACATCGACCACCTGCCGGCGGGGGGCGAAATCGTTTTCTACGACCGCTCGTGGTACAATCGCGGGGTTGTCGAGAAGGTTTTCGGATTCTGCACGGAGGCCGAGCGCCAGCATTTCTTCGGTCAGGTCCCCGACTTCGAGAAAATGCTGGTGGACGAGGGCATCCACCTGTTCAAGTTCTGGCTCAACGTGGGCCGGGCCGAACAGTTGCGCCGCTTCCTCAAGCGCGAGCGCGATCCGCTCAAGCAATGGAAACTCAGCCGGATCGACGTCGAGGGGCTGCCGCGCTGGCAGGCCTATACCGCCGCCATCGGCGAAACGCTGACCCTCAGCCATACCGTGCACGCGCCGTGGACGGTGATCCGCGCCGACGACAAGCGCCGCGCCCGGCTCGAAACCATCCGTCACGTGCTGCGCCACGTCCCGTACGACAACAGGATCCCCCGATCCGTGGGCACGCCCGACACGTCGGTCTGCGCGGGCCCCGAGATTTGGGATGGCTAAACGGGGCTACCATCACGGCAACCTGCGCCAGGCGCTGGTCGAGGCCGCGCTCGCGCTGATCGAGGTCAAGGGCCCGGCGGGCTTCACCCTGTCCGAAACGGCCAAGCAGGCCGGCGTCACGCCCGCCGCCGTCTACCGCCATTTCGACGGACGCGAGGCGCTCATCGCCGAAGCTGCCCGGCAGGGATACGAAATCTTCACGGCCGCGGTGCAGACCGCCTATGACGGCGGCGGGCCGACCGCGCTTGCGCGGTTCAAGGCGACCGGCCGGGCCTACCTCGCCTTCGCGCGCAGCCATCCGGGGCATTACATCGCCATGTTCGAAAGCGGCATCCCGGTCACCCGGACGCCCGAACTGGCCGCCGCGGCGGGCCGCGCCCGCGCCGTGCTGGACCGCGCC
>NZ_JBKOTX010000037.1:0-35883 GCF_047086965.1 Roseovarius halophilus (ex Wu et al. 2025)
GGGCGCGGGCCGCGGACGGCGGACGGGTATTTGGGCCGAGAAGAAGACCGGGGGCCGCGCGCGGCGCCCGCCGCCGTGGTCAGCCACCTGCCAGCGTGATCTGTGTGCCCCAGCCGGCGCAGAGATCCGCGAGCGGGCCGGGCAGCGGGGCGTCGGTGAAGAACCGGTGCACGTCGCGCAGGGAGCCGATGCGGACCGGGGCGCTGCGCTGGAACTTGGAATGGTCTGCCACGAGGCAGACCTCGCGCGAGTGGCGCAGGAGGGTCTGGCCCACCAGCACCTCCTCGATGTCGAAATCGAGCAGATCGCCGCCCTCGTCGAGGGCCGAGCAGCCGAGAATCGCGTGGTCGAAGCGGAAGCTTTCGATCGTGCGCGCGGTGAGCGTGCCCACCAGCCCGCTGTCGGCACGGCGCAGCGTGCCCCCGGCGACGACGATCTGGCAGGTCTTGTTGGCCAGCAGCGTTTGCGCGACGTTGAGGTTGTTGGTGACGACCATCAGGTTGTGGTGGTCGAGCAGTTCGCGGGCCACGGCCTCGGTCGTGGTGCCGATGTCGAGAAAGAGCGACGCCTCGTCGGGGATCGCGGCGGCGCAGGCGCGCGCGATGGCGGTCTTGGCCTCCTCGTTGAGGCGCCGGCGTTCCTCGTAGAGGATGTTGCTCACCCCCGAGGGCAGGATGGCGCCGCCGTGCACGCGTTCGAGCTTGCCGGCATTCGCCAGCTCGGTGAGGTCGCGGCGGATGGTCTGGACCGAGACCTCGAACCGGTCGGCAAGGCCCTCGACGGTGACCTTGCCCTCGGTCCGGGCAATTTCGAGGATGTCGGGATGGCGGAATGTCTGGGACATCTGGCGGGCTCCTGGAACGGTGCTTTCGATTATGTTCGGTTTCGTGCGATTTTCAACCTCGGTGCCGCGAAACGGCCGATCCGTGCGCGGTGAGGGGGTCGTGGCAGGGAGTGCTGCCCGGGAATTTCCCCGTGGAATCAAGCGCTGGGCGTAAAAACGAAAGAAAACGAACATTCGTTATTGACCATGGCGACATGGATATGCTTCGTTTGCGCTCACATCGCACCGAGGGAGGAGAGTGTGACCCAATCGCCCGGGACAAGGATTGTCGATCTGTTCGTGATCGGCGGCGGCATCAACGGCTGCGGGATCGCGCGGGACGCGGCGGGCCGCGGGCTGAGCGTCGAGCTGGCCGAGATGAACGACCTGGCGCAGGCGACTTCTTCGGCGTCCACCAAGCTGTTCCATGGCGGGTTGCGATACCTTGAGTATTTCGAGTTCCGCCTTGTTCGGGAAGCCCTGATCGAGCGCGAGGTACTGCTGCGCGCGATGCCGCACATAAGCTGGCCGATGCGCTTCGTCCTGCCCTACCACCGGGACATGCGGTTCGAATCCGAAACGCCCACGTCGCGCCTGCTGGGCCGGATCATGCCGTGGATGCGGGGCCGCCGGCCGGCATGGCTTATCCGGCTCGGCCTGTTCCTTTACGACCACCTCGGGGGGCGCAAGCTGCTGCCGGCGACGCGCACGGTGGACCTGACGACCGACCCGGCCGGGCGCGCGCTCAAGCCCGGCTTCTCGACCGCGTTCGAATACTCCGACTGCTGGGTCGAGGACAGCCGGCTGGTGGTACTCAACGCGCGTGACGCCGAGGCCCGGGGCGCGACGATCCACACGCGGACCCGGGTGGTGTCGGCCGAGCGGGAGGGCGAGCTGTGGCACATCGTGCTGGAGGATCAGGACACCGCCGCGCTGTACACGGTCGCGGCGCGTGGCCTGGTGAACGCGGGCGGTCCGTGGGTGGAGGACGTGCTGCGCAACACCCTGCGGGTCAATGCCGCCGACGGCGTGCGGCTGGTGCGCGGCAGCCATATCGTCACGCGCAAGCTCTATGATCACGAAAAGTGCTACTTCTTCCAGGGGACGGACGGGCGGATCATCTTCGCCATTCCCTACGAGGAGGATTTCACGCTGATCGGAACCACCGACGCGGAGCATCTGGACGTGCGGGAGAAGCCCGAATGCACCCCCGAAGAGGCCGAGTACCTGTGCCGCTTCGCCTCGGACTATCTGGAGACACCGGTGACACGCGATGACATCGTCTGGACCTATTCGGGCGTGCGGCCGCTTTACGATGACGGGGCCAAGTCGGCCACCGCCGCGACCCGTGACTACGTGCTCAAGCTGGACACGGGCGGGCCGGCGCCGCTACTCAATGTTTTCGGCGGCAAGATCACGACCTACCGGAAGCTGGCCGAGGCCGCGATGGCCGAGCTGGTGCCCTATTTCCCGCGGGCGGGCGCGGCATGGACGGCCGGGGCACCCCTGCCGGGCGGGGATTTCGCTGTTGACGGCGCGCCCGCGCTGGCCGAGCGTCTGATGACGCGGTATCCGTTTCTTGACGATTACTGGGCGCGGCGGCTCGTGCGCGCCTACGGCACCGACGCGGCCGAGATGCTGGGCGAGGCGACGACGGCCGAGGAGATGGGCCGCGATTTCGGCGCGACGCTGACGGCGCGGGAGGTGCGCTGGCTGATGCGGCACGAATACGCCCGCCGGGCCGAGGACGTGGTCTGGCGTCGCTCCAAGCTGGGGCTGCGGTTGACGGATGAACAGGTGGCCGCGCTGGACGCCTGGATGCTGGGTGAGGAGCGCGAAGCCGGGGATGTTTCCGCGGTGCGGAGCGCATGAGGACGATTAGGGAGGGGACATGTCTCTGACACTGGAGGGAGTGACCAAGCGCGTCGGGCAGGAGGTTCATATCCACCCCACGGACCTGACGCTCCGGGGTGGCACGATGAACGTGCTGCTGGGGCCGACGCTGTCGGGAAAGACGTCGCTGATGCGGCTCATGGCCGGGCTGGACGTGCCGAACGACGGGCGCATCCTGTGGCAGGACGAGGATGTCACCGGCCGCCGCGTGCAGGACCGCGCGGTTGCCATGGTGTATCAGCAGTTCATCAACTACCCGTCGATGACCGTCTACGACAACATCGCCTCGCCGCTGCGGCTTCAGGGGCGGCCGTCGGCCGAGATCGACGCGGCGGTGAGGAAGACGGCGGACCTGATGCAGCTTTCGCCGATGCTGGACCGCAAGCCGCTGGAACTGTCCGGCGGCCAGCAGCAGCGCTGTGCCCTCGCGCGGGCGCTGGTCAAGGATGCCGGGCTGGTCCTGCTGGACGAGCCGCTGGCCAACCTTGACTACAAGCTGCGCGAGGAACTGCGCGTGGAGATACCCAAGATTTTCGAGGAATCGGGCAGCATTTTCGTTTACGCAACGACCGAACCCGAGGAGGCGCTGCTGCTGGGGGGCAACACCGCCACCCTGTGGGAAGGGCGCGTCACGCAGTTCGGCCCGACGGCGGACGTTTACCGGCAGCCGGTCGATGCGACGACGGCGCGCGTGTTCAGTGACCCGCCGATGAATTTCCTGCAGGTCAGCAAGACCGGCAACAAGCTGATGTTCGGGGACGGGCAGGCGGCCCCCGCGGTGGGCAAGCTGGCCGAGCTGGACGACGGGCGGTACACGGCCGGGTTCCGGCCGAACCATCTTGAAATCGGCAGGCACAGCGCGGACGCCATGAAGTTCACCGCGAAGCTGGTCGTGACGGAACTGACCGGGTCGGAGACGTTCGTGCATCTCGATCATCACGGCGAACGCTGGGTCGGGCTGATCCACGGTGTTCACGACCTGGCGCTGGGTGGAGACCTCGATGTCTACCTTGATCCGGCGCATGTCTATGTCTTCGGCGCGGATGGCGGGCTGATCGCGCCCGCCGCCTATGCGCTGGCCGCTTGAAGGGGAGGGGAGAATGGCCAAGATCACGCTCGACAACCTTGCGCATTCGTACCTGCCCGATCCGGGCAGCGAAGCGGATTACGCGCTCAAGGAACTCAACCACGACTGGGTGGACGGCGAAGCCTATGCGCTGCTGGGCGCGTCGGGCTGCGGCAAGTCCACGCTGCTCAACATCATCTCGGGGCTGTTGCATCCCAGCCAGGGCCGCATCCTGTTCGATGATGTCGACGTGACCGACGCGCCGACGGCGCAGCGCAACATCGCGCAGGTTTTCCAGTTTCCGGTGGTGTATGACACCATGACCGTGCGCGACAACCTGGCCTTTCCGCTGCGCAACCGCGGGCGGGACGAGGCGTACGTGGCCGAGCGCGTGCAGGAAATCGGCCGCATGATCGGCATGCACGAGATGCTGGACCGCAAGGCGCGCGGCCTGACGGCGGATGCCAAGCAGAAGATCAGCCTCGGGCGCGGGATGGTCCGCAAGGACGTGAACGCGCTGCTGTTCGACGAGCCGCTGACGGTGATCGACCCGCACATGAAGTGGGAGCTGCGCACGCAGCTCAAGGCGTTGCACCATGAATTCGGCCACACGATGATCTATGTCACGCACGACCAGACCGAGGCGCTGACCTTTGCCGACAAGGTGGTTGTCATGCATGACGGACGGGTCGTCCAGATCGGCACGCCCGACGAGCTGTTCGAGAAACCCGCGCACACCTTTGTGGGATACTTCATAGGCTCGCCCGGCATGAACGTCATTCCGGCGCGCGTCGACGGGACCAGCGCCTATGTCAACGGGGCCGAGGTGCCGCTAGGCGCGGGGTACGGCCGGCCCGGCGGCAAGGTCGAGATCGGCGTGCGCCCCGAATTCGCCCGGCTGTCCGACAGCGAGGGGCTACCGGTGCGGATCCGGCGTGTCGAGGACGTGGGCCGCCACAAGATCGTGCGCGCGGAATTCTTCGGCAACGACATCAACATCATCGCCGGCGAATCCGAGCGGATCGCCGCGGATTCCGCGCGCGTCGTTTTCGACGCGCCCCATGTGAACGTCTATTCGGACGACTGGCGGGTCGCGCCCGACGGCGCGGGCGCCGGCCCGGTGGGGGAGGCTGCGTGATGCAGGAGAAAACGGTTAATCAAAAGGCATGGTTCCTCGTGCTGCCGGTGCTGGCGCTGGTGGCCTTCTCGGCGGTGATCCCGCTGATGACGGTGGTCAATTATTCCGTGCAGGACACGTTCGGCGGCAACCAGTTCTTCTGGACCGGGCTGGAATGGTTCCGGGAACTGCTGGATTCCGAACGGATGTGGAACGCGCTGGGCCGGCAACTGGCCTTCTCGGCGATCATCCTGGCGATCGAGGTGCCGCTGGGCATCATCGTCGCGCTGAACATGCCGAAAAGCGGCTTCTGGGCCAGTTTCTGCCTTGTCGTGATGTCGCTGCCGCTGCTGATCCCGTGGAACGTCGTCGGCACCATCTGGCAGATTTTCGGCCGGGTGGATATCGGGCTTCTGGGCTACACGCTCGACGCGCTGGGCATCCCGTACAACTACACGCAGGATTTCTTCGCGGCGTGGGCCACGGTGATCGTGATGGATGTCTGGCACTGGACATCGCTGGTGGCGCTGCTCGCCTATGCGGGGCTGCAATCCATCCCCGACGCCTATTACCAGGCGGCCAAGATCGACCAGGCGAGCCGGTGGAAGGTGTTCCGCTACATCGAGCTGCCCAAGATGCTGGGCGTGCTGATGATCGCGATCCTGCTGCGCTTCATGGACAGCTTCATGATCTATACCGAGCCGTTCGTCGTCACCGGCGGCGGGCCGGGCAATGCCACCACGTTCCTGTCCATCGACCTCGTGAAGATGGCACTGGGACAGTTCGACCTCGGACCGGCGGCGGCGTTCTCGATCATGTATTTCCTCGTGATCCTGCTGATTTCATGGGTGTTCTACACCGTGATGACCAACCTCGACAAAGCGGAGGGCAAGTGAATGGCCGACATGACCGCGAACCAGGCGCAGGCATCTGCACGGGGCATCAGCCTGCCCCGCGTCAACGGCCGCGCCGTGGTGATGACACTCTACCTCGTGTTCCTGATGCTGCCGATCTACTGGCTGGTGAACATGAGCCTGAAGACCAATACCGAGATTCTCGGGACCTTCTCGCTCTGGCCGCAGGACCTGACTTTCCGGAACTACGCCGTCATCCTGACCGATCCGAGCTGGTACATGGGGTATGTGAATTCGCTGATCTACGTGCTGCTCAACACGGTGATCTCGGTCGCGGTGGCGCTGCCGGCCGCCTATGCCTTCAGCCGCTACACGTTTCTCGGCGACAAGCACCTGTTCTTCTGGCTGCTGACCAACCGCATGGCGCCGCCCGCCGTCTTCGCGCTGCCGTTCTTCCAGCTTTATTCCAGCGTGGGGCTGTTCGACACCCATATCGCCGTGGCCCTTGCGCATTGCCTGTTCAACGTGCCGCTGGCGGTCTGGATCCTCGAAGGGTTCATGCGCGGCGTGCCCAAGGAGATCGACGAGACGGCCTATATCGACGGCTACGGCTTCGGCCGGTTCTTCGTGAAGATCTTCATGCCGCTGATCGCGTCGGGCATCGGGGTTGCGGCGTTCTTCTGCTTCATGTTCTCGTGGGTGGAACTGTTGCTGAGCCGCACGCTGACCAGCATCGACGCCAAGCCCATCGCCGCCACCATGACGCGGACGGTGTCGGCAAGCGGGCTCGACTGGGGGGTGCTGGCCGCGGCCGGGGTTCTGACCATCGTGCCCGGCGCCTTGGTCATCTATTTCGTGCGCAACTACATCGCCAAGGGCTTTGCCCTGGGGAGGGTGTGATGGGCGCGCCTTTCACCCACGCACCGACCACGCAAGAATTCGACAGGGAGGTCTGATCAATGGACTGGATGGCATGGACATGGCCCACTGCCGCGTTCTTCGCGGTCATCGCGGGGCTCCTGATCACCTTTTCGATCATCACGCTGAAGTTTCCCGAGACTCCGCGGCGGGGAATCCTGCAGATCGAGACGACACGCGGAGACCGTCTTTTCATCACGCTCCTGGGCTCGGCCTTCATCAATCTGGCCTGGCTCGGGATCGTCGGCACGCAGCAGCCCTTGGCGCTGATCGTCTGCCTGATCTACGCCGCGGCGGTGTTCCGCTGGGTCTGAGAGGGCATTGAAACGTCCCGCCCGGGGCGCCGGGCGGGATCAACTACCCGTTCATTTTGGGAGGAGAACTGAAAATGAGTCTACGCTTGAAATCGACCACCGCGCTGGCGGCCAGCCTGCTGGCCATGCCCGCCTTTGCCGGGATGGAGGAGGCGCGAGAATTCCTCGACGCCGAGATCGGCGACACCTCGTCGCTGAGCCGTGCCGAGCAGGAAGCCGAGATGCAGTGGTTCGTGGATGCTGCCGAGCCGTTCGAGGGCATGGACATCCGCGTCGTGTCCGAAACGATCACGACGCATGAATACGAAGCCAAGGTGCTGGCGCCCGCCTTCACGGCGATCACCGGCATCAACATCACCCACGACCTGATCGGCGAGGGCGACGTGGTCGAGAAACTGCAGACGCAGATGCAGTCGGGTCAGAACATCTATGACGCCTTCGTCAACGATTCCGACCTGATCGGGACGCACTGGCGCTATCAGCAGGTCCGCAACCTGTCCGACTGGATGGCCGGCGAGGGTGCCGACGTGACCAGCCCGACGCTGGACATGGATGACTTCATCGGCCTGAGCTTCACCACCGGTCCCGACGGCAAGGTCTACCAGTTGCCGACCCAGCAGTTCGCGAACCTCTACTGGTTCCGCTACGACTGGTTCAACCACCCCAAGAGCCAGGAGGATTTCAAGGCAGCCTACGGGTATGACCTTGGCGTTCCGGTGACCTGGTCGGCCTACGAGGACATCGCCGAGTTCTTCACCGGCCGCGACATGTCCTATGCCGGTGGTCCGTCGGACGAGGTGTTCGGCAACATGGATTACGGCAAGAAGGACCCGAGCCTCGGCTGGCGCTTCACCGATGCGTGGATGTCGATGGCCGGGATGGGCGACACGGGTGAGCCCAACGGCCTGCCGGTTGACGAATGGGGCATCCGGGTGAACGAGAACAGCCAGCCCACAGGGTCCTGCGTGGATCGGGGCGGCGCGACCAACAGCCCGGCCGCGGTGTACGCCATCGAGAAGTACACCAAGTGGCTGCAGGAATACTCGCCCCCGGCGGCGGCCGGCATGACCTTCGGCGAGGCGGGTCCGGTTCCCGCGCAGGGCAATATCGCGCAGCAGATGTTTTGGTACACGGCGTTTACCGCCGACATGGTGGGTGACGGCGCCGATGCCGTGCTGAACGATGACGGCACGCCCAAGTGGCGCATGGCCCCCAGCCCGCACGGCGTGTACTGGGAGGACGGCATGAAGGTCGGCTACCAGGATGCCGGCAGCTGGACGCTGATGAAGTCGACCCCGGCCAAGCGTGCCAAGGCCGCGTGGCTGTATGCGCAGTTCGTCACCTCCAAGACGGTGGACGTCAGGAAAAGCCACGAGGGGCTGACCTTCATCCGGGAAAGCACGATCGAGCATGACAGCTTCACCGAGCGCGCGCCCAAGCTGGGCGGTCTGGTCGAATTCTACCGCAGCCCGGCGCGCGAGCGCTGGTCGCCCACCGGGACGAACGTGCCGGATTACCCCAAGCTGGCGCAGCTGTGGTGGCAGAACATCGGCGACGCGTCCTCGGGCGCCAAGACGGCCAAGGCGGCGCTGGACAGCCTCTGTGCCCAGCAGGAGCGCGTGCTCGAACGGCTGGAACGGGCCGGTGTGCAGGGTGATCTGGGGCCGAAGCTCAACGAGGAGCGCGACCCCGACTACTGGCTGAGCCAGCCCGGCGCCCCCAAGGCGCAGCTGGACAACGAAGCCGAAGAGCCGGTCACGATCCCCTACGACGAGCTGGTCGCAAGCTGGCAGTAACGGCGGCTTCCGGGGACGGTCCCGCGGGGCCGTGCCCGGACCTGCCTGCCTGCCGGGCCGGGTGCCCGGCAGGTCCGGACAGCGGCCGCCGCGCCTTGGCGGCCGCTTTTTCATGAATGATCACACAGGGCCTGAGCCATGAGCCATATACTCGCCATCGACCAGGGCACCACGTCGAGCCGCGCCATCCTTTTCGACGCGCGGATGCGGATCAAGGCGGTGTCGCAGGAGGAATTCGCCCAGAATTATCCGGATTCGGGCTGGGTCGAGCATGATGTCGACGATATCTGGGCCACCACCGCCGGCACCTGCCGCGCGGTGATCGAGCGTGCGGGCCTGACGGCGCACGACGTTGCGGCCATCGGCATCACCAACCAGCGGGAAACGACCATCGTCTGGGATCGTCGGACGGGCGCGCCCGTCCATAACGCCATCGTCTGGCAGGACCGGCGCACCGCCGATTTCTGCGCCGGGCTGCGCGAGGCCGGTCACGGGCCGATGATCAACGAAAAGACGGGCCTGCTGCTGGACCCGTATTTCTCGGGCACCAAGCTGCGCTGGATCCTCGAGAACGTGGAGGGCGCGCGCGAGCAGGCAGAGGCGGGCGAGCTGCTATTCGGCACGGTGGACAGCTACCTGATCTGGAAGCTCACCGGCGGCGCGGTGCATGTCACCGATGCCACCAACGCCGCGCGCACCCTGTTGTACGACATCCGCAAGGGCCGCTGGAGCCGCACCATCTGCGACCTGCTGGACATTCCCATGGCGATGTTGCCCGAGGTCCGCGACAGTTCGGCCGATTTCGGGGAAACACGGCCCGATCTGCTGGGCCGGGCGATCCCGATCCGGGGCGTGGCCGGAGACCAGCAGGCGGCGACCGTGGGGCAGGCGTGTTTCCGCCCCGGCATGTTGAAATCGACCTATGGCACGGGATGTTTCGCCCTGTTGAACATCGGGACGCAGCCGGTGGTTTCCGACAACAGGTTGCTGACCACGATCGCCTACCAGCTCGACGGGCAGCCGGTCTATGCGCTCGAGGGGTCGATCTTCGTGGCGGGGGCGGTTGTGCAGTGGTTGCGCGACGGGTTGCGCATCATCCGTGACGCGGCCGAGACACAGCCGCTGGCCGAGCGGGCCGACCCGGCGCAGAACGTGGTTCTCGTGCCGGCCTTCACCGGGCTGGGCGCGCCCTACTGGCGGCCCGAGTGCCGGGGCGCCGTGTTTGGCCTGACGCGAAATTCCCGCCCCGAGGAGTTCGCCCGCGCGGCGCTGGAAAGCGTGGGCTACCAGACCCGCGACCTGCTGGAGGCCATGAAGGCCGACTGGGCCGGCGCCGGCGGCGCCGACGCACGGGCCGAGGTGGCCACGCTGCGCGTCGATGGCGGGATGAGCGCCTCGGACTGGACCATGCAGTTCCTTGCCGACATCACCGGCGCGCCTGCCGACCGGCCGGAGGTGCTTGAAACCACCGCGCTCGGCGCGGCGTGGCTGGCGGGCATGGGCATCGGGCTGTATCCGGGGCCGGAGGAATTCGCCAAGACGTGGTCGCTGGAGCGGCGTTTCACACCGGCCATGCCGTCGGAGATGCGCGACCGGAAATACGCGGCGTGGGGCCGCGCTGTGGAGGCAACCCTGGCGTTCTGACATATTCTTCACCAAAGCGTTTGCAGTTGGGCAGGCGTGATGTCTTGTTGGTCGTCCTGCCCGGGGCTACGTTAAGCGCACGGGCCACGTCGGCCCTATGTGAAGGGAGATGGCATGTCCGCACAGGTATCCGCGGTTATCCCCGCCCGGAACGAGGCCGCAACGATCGGGCGTGTCGTCGCCACATTGCAGCGGCTCGAGGCCGTCGCCGAGGTCATCGTGGTCGACAACGGCTCGGATGACGCGACGCTGCAGGCCGCCGGCGCCGCCGGCGCGCGAACCCTGCACGAGCCCGTGCCGGGCATGGGTCACGCGCTGAAAGCCGGGTTCGCCGCCGCACGCCAGGACTGGATCCTCAAGATCGACGCCGATCTGGACCGGGTCGATATCGGGCGTATCGCGCGGCTGCTGGACGCGCGCGCCCCCGATGTCGGGTTGATCAAGGGCGCGTGGCATGATCCGGCGGATGACATGCCGATGACGCGACTGCTGGTGAAGCCGGCGATCCGGCAACTGGCCCCCGCGCTGGCCTGGCTCGCCGCGCCCAACTCCGGGATCTACGCCTTCAGGCGCGGGTGCATCGCGCATGAGGAGTTGACCGGCGATTACGCTGTTGATCTCGATGTCATGCTGCGGGTCCACGCGGCAGGCGCGCGCATAAGCGAAGTGGATATCGGACGGATCGTGCACGATGCCCGGAGCCGGGACCATTACAGCGCGATGGCCGACACGATCATGGCGTTCTTCATGCAGGTGCATGAGCGCCGGTTGACGGATGAAACCGTGATCCTTGCCGATCATGCGGACGATGTCGTCGAGAATGCCCTTGGCCTTGCCGCCGACCGGGCAAGCGCCGGGGCGGCGGTGACGATCTTCCTTGGCGAAAGTCACGGGGCCGCCGCTGATGTCTTGCGCACGGCGCTGTCCCGCTTCCCCACGGCGCGCGTCGCGGCGATGTCCGAGACCGGGCATTTCCAACCGCGGCCAACGTCGCGCCGCCTGTCCCTGATCTCGCCCTATCCATCGGTAGATGCGCGCGTGACACTTGCGGCGCTGCGGATGGCCGACAGAACTGGCAGCGCGCTGTCCCCCCGGCTGTTGCTGATGCCGAGCGCGCACGGGGGAGGGGAGGCGCTCAACTGGTTCACCCCCGACACCGTGCTGACGCCGGGGCGGGGCGGGAGGATCAAGCAGACGGCGCTGGACGCGATGGGGCTTGGCCGCGGCGGTCGCGACGCGCGCGAGCCGTTCCAGAGCTTCGCGTCGTTGCCGGATACGCTGAAACAGGGGCTGGTGCGAGACGCGCCCGAGACCGCGTCCGGTCCGGCCTGAGCGGCGGTTGCGTGCGGGCGCGCGTCACCGACCCGACCGCTTCCTTTCGGGACAGGCCAACCCGCCGCGGCGCGCCGGCAACCGCGTCGGGGGATGACCACGGGGGGCCGCCGTCACGCGCCCTTGAAATTGATCCGGCATTCGGTTTCCAGCATCCTGCCCGTATCGACGTCTTCGCCGTCCTGCGCCGTTTCGGCCTCTGCGTCGGCGGTTTCGGCCTCTTGCGTGGCGGCCCGCCGGCGCAGGCGGCCATACTGACCGATCGCGATGCCGAGCACGATCAGCGTACCCCCCGGCACAAGGCCCGGCCCCGGGTTTTCGCCGAGGAGAACCATCGCGATGACGAGCGCGGCCAAGGGCGAGAACGACGTGGCCAGCGACACGTCGCCTGACGTCGCATGCTTGAGCCCGAGGTTCCACGAGAACTGACCCACGATGATGACGATGATCGCGTAAACCCAGACCCATTTCCACACGACGGCCGTGAATATGTCCTGAAAATGCATCGACCCGTAGAGGTAGAGCGCGAGTACGTAATAGATCATCGCGCCGACAACGGTGCGGTAGATCGAGAAGATCCCCAGCGGGATGCCCTGAAGCCCCGTGCGGCTGATCAGTGTCGAGGCGATGAAGGACAGCGTGGCGCCCGCCGTCGCCAGTTCCCCGAGGCCGAATGCGAAGCTCGCATCGCCCCTCAGCACGAAGATCACGCCCGCGCCGCACAATGCGATGAGCCCGGCGGCCAGCGCCCACCGATCCAGCTTCTCCCCCAGGAACAGCCAAGTGGCCAGCAGGAAAAGCGGCGGCTCGATGCGGCCGACGAGGACCACGTTCGTGACCGAGGTTTGTTCCAGCGCGACGAAGAAAAGCGCCGGGGTGAGCGCCGAGGACAGGGCGGCGGAGACGCTCAGCACGGTCCAGTCCTTGGCCGACAGCTTGCGCAGGTTTTCCCACGTCCAGTCCTTGTAGAACATCAATACCATCGGAACCAGCGACAGCAGCGACCCGAGAAACAGAAGGTTGCAAAGGGTTACGGCATTGCGCCCGTCGACGGGGTTCTGCCGCCCGATCTCGGCCAACAGCGACACGATGGAATTCGACGCGGCATAGACGATGACGGCAAGCCAGACCAGCCCGGCCCCGAGCAGCGCGCGGGAGACTGGCGAGTTCGTTTCTGGTTCGGCATGGCTCATGAACACTGATCCCTTGCGGCGTGCATGGTTGTCCCGGCCCGAGTTGTCATGCATCCGGCGACATGGCGCAAGGCGCTGGCGGACACGGCTTTTCACGTTGTCGGCAGGGCGCAGAAACATTGTTTCAGCGGTCCCGCAGGCTGTCACGCTGGCGTGCAAGCTCGTGTGTTTTCTTGAAAAGGCGCGCCTTGCACGGCCATGCTGGACCTGGCACCTGCCCGGGGTGACCGCGAACCGAAGGGAGCACGCATGATCGAGGGAAACGACGAATCTACACGGCGGATCGTCACGATCTATGACGACATCTATGACAGGCCCGATGCGCGGGCCTATTACCGCGCCATGGACGCGGCCGGGTTCCGGACCGCGCATCACGCGGCGGATGGGTTTGCCGCGGCGCTGTCCGCGGTCAGGGCCCGTCGGGGCGGCGGGGCCTGTAAGATCTTGGATTTCGCCAGCGGCTACGGCATCGCCGCGGCGCTGTTGCGTCATGACCTGACCCTTGACGACGTGCTGGCGCGGTATCGTGACCCGTGGTTCGACGCGGCCACCCAGCCGGAGGTGATCACCGCGGATGCCCGATGGTACCGGGCCCGGCGCATTGACCGGCAGAACGACGTTCACGTCGGTATAGATGTTGCCGGTAACGCGCTGGCCTATGCCCGGTCAGTGGGCATTTTCGACGCGGTTTTCCCCGAGAACCTGCAGGCTGATACCATGAGCGACGCCCTGCGCGATGCCATGGCGGATTGCGACCTGATCGTGGAATGCGGCAGCGTCGCGCACCTGCTGCCCCTTGCGCTGGACCGGCTGTTGCAGGCGGCCCCCGGGCCCAAGCCCTGGATCGTGACAGCGCCGATCCGTGGCAACGACAGCGCGGCGGCCTTCGATGTGATGCGCCGGCATGGCCTGCACGTCGACGGCATGGGCGATCGGCCCTTCCGCCATCGCCGGTTCGCCGACAGCGCGGAACAGGCCCTGGCCATCGAAAACGCCGCCGCGCGCGGCCACGATACGGCCGGGATTGAAAGCAACGGTTTCTTTCATGCGCAGCTTTACCTTGCCCGCCCGGTCTCCGAAACCGGGGCCGTGCCCGGCTGGACGCTGCGGCCGGTGGCGTAGCCACCGGGCCGGCGGTCAGACACCGTAATAGGCGCGGTACCAACGCACGAAAAGCGCCACGCCGTCGCGCACGGGGGTCTGCGGGCGGTAGCCTGTCAGCGACTTGAGCAGCGATGCGTCGGCCCACGTGGCGGGGACATCGCCGGTTTGCATCGGCAAGTAATTGCGGATCGCGTCGCGGCCCAGTTCGGCCTCGATCGCCGCGATGAAATCCAGCAGGCGCACGGTGTCCGAATTGCCGATATTGACCACGCGGAACGGCGCGGCGGGGCTCAGGCTGTCGCCGGCTACCGCCGTTTCCGGCCCGCCCGGCACCACGTCGATCAGGCCGCGGATCCCGCGGACGAGGTCATTCACGTAGGTGAAATCGCGCCACATCTCGCCGTTGTTGTAGATGTCTATGGCGCGGCCTTCGAGGATCGCCTTGGTGAACTTGAAATAGGCCATGTCGGGCCGCCCCCACGGGCCGTAGACGGTGAAGAACCGGAACATGGTCGTGGGCAGGTCGTGAAGATGGGCATAGGCGTGGCCCATCGCCTCGGTCGCCTTTTTCGTGGCGGCGTAGATCGTCAGCGGCGTGTCGGCCTTCTGCCCTTCGCCGAAAGGCATCTCGGTATTCGCGCCGTAGACCGAGGACGTGGACGCCATGAGCAAGTGCCGCGGCCGCGCCGCGCGCGCGCATTCCATCACGTTGAACGTGCCCGTGACGTTCGTGTCGACATAGGCACGCGGGTTGTCGAGGCTGTAGCGCACACCCGCCTGCGCGGCCAGATGCACGATGACGTCGGGCGCGGCCCGGTCCACCGCGTCGCCAAGCGCCCGCATGTCTTCCAGCTGCGCCTCGGTGGCGGTGAACCGCTCATGTTGGCGTAGCATCGCGTGCCGGCGCTGCTTGAGGCCGGTGTCGTAGTAGTCGGTCAAGCCGTCATACCCGGCCACGTGCCAGCCCTCGTGCAACAGCGCCTCGGCGAGGTGATAGCCGATGAAACCCGCCGTGCCGGTAATGAAGGCGCGTGTCATGGTGCCCCCCGCCGATGCGCGGCCGGTGGCGCGGAACAGGGGCCGTCGTCCCCGTCAATGTCGAAGCGGCCGATCACGGGGTTCCGGTCAGTCGAATTGCTGGCTGGTCAGGGCGCGGTGTATTTCCCGGCGCACCAGCTTGCGCACGTTGCGGGTGATGCGCTCGCCCAGTGCCCCCTGCAATTCCTGCCGGACAAGTTCGCTGACCATGTCGCGCAGCGCCTCCTCGTCGATCAGGGTATCGTCCAGATACTCGAAGGCGGTTTCGTCCGCGCCGCGTTCCGTGTCGTGCCGTCCGTCCGCGGGCGCGTCCGTGGCGGTTGTCCCCGACGGCCCGGGCTCAGCCGTGCCGCCATCCTCGGCGAACGGGCCGGTGTCGGTGTCCGTGTCAGCTGCGTCTCGGGGAGTGTCGTGATCCGCCGCCGGGGCAGCGGTGGTGTCGGACCATGGCAGCGGTTCCACGTTGCCGCCGGAATACGCGTCCTCGGATTGTCCGTCAGGTTCCCAGTGGTCGTCACGCGCGGCGATCGCGGCCTCGAACGCTGCGACACGCTGCTGCAACTCCTCGTTGTCGACCGCGTCCTCGAAGGGGGCGGCGTCCGGGTTTTCGCTCTCCTCGGCGGCGGTCGCGTCGGGGCTTGGCATGTCGGTTGCGGCCTCCAGCACCTCGCCAAGGGTTTCCGGCTCCGCCGCCTCGGACCCGATGTCGGCCAGTGGATGGTCGGATGCGGTGTCATCCTCGTGCGCCTCGACCGCGTCCGCGGGGGGGGCGTCGACGTCATGTCCGGCATCCTCGCTGGCATGATCGGCGGCGTCCGGTGCGTCATCGGGCAGTGCCGCCTCCGGATCATCGCCCGTCGCGGCGGGTGTCGCACCCGCGTCAGCCGGCGGCGCGCCGGGATCAGTGGCGGGCGCGGCGCTTTCATCCACGCGCAATGACGGCGTCAGGACGAGCTTGTCAGTGGCGTCTTCCCGATCGTCCGCCGCGGCGTTGCCGGCCGCCTTATCCCGTTCCTCGTTGGAAACCAGCCTGCGGATCGACGACAGAACGTCCTCGATTTCAACATTGGACACCGGGTCTGACATGTTTCGATACCACTCTTGCCTCGGCTCAGCTTACCCCGGAGCCGGTTTTCACACAACAGATTACAGCGTGTTTTAATCTTTGCTCAGGGCGCGCAGCACGCGGTCCAGCTTGCGGCCCTGCTTGCTGGCCGGGACGGGTGCATCCTTGACGAGGTTGTAATAGGCGCTCGGGTCGTAGGTCTGCACACCAAGGTTGAGGTCCTTCGCCGTGAGCTGGCCCATGGCGGCAAGCACCGCGTAGGAGGCGATGTAGACATCCGCGTCGGACGAGATGACGTTGGCCCGGGCGTTCAGCAGGTCCTGCTCGGCGTCCAGCACGTCGAGCGTGGTCCGCGCGCCGAGCTTGGCTT
Organism: Roseovarius halophilus (ex Wu et al. 2025); assembly: GCF_047086965.1. Classification (NCBI taxonomy): domain Bacteria; kingdom Pseudomonadati; phylum Pseudomonadota; class Alphaproteobacteria; order Rhodobacterales; family Roseobacteraceae; genus Roseovarius; species Roseovarius halophilus (ex Wu et al. 2025). The sequence goes on from NZ_JBKOTX010000037.1 coordinate 16,529, forward strand.
CCTCGCGCACCCCCTCGAAGGCGACCTCGGCGGCGCGGACTTCCTCGCGGCTGGCGTCGCGGCTCGCGCGGGCGGCGCGCAGGTTGGCATAGGCGTTGCCGACATCCTGCAGGATGCGCAGGCGTACCTCGTGCAGGTTGCCGCGCTGCGCGTCGCGCTGTGCCATCGCCTGCCGCTGCGCCGAGCTCAGCCGGCCGCCCCGGTAGATCGGCCCCGTCACCTCGACCCCGAAGGACCCGCTGCGGTTGTAGTCGGTCTCGCCGAATTCCTCGGTCACGCCGACACGGCCCGTCAGGTTGATCGTGGGCTTCATGGCGGCCTTGGCAACCCGCACGTTCAGGTCGGCCGCCGCGACGTCATGCTGCGCGCTGAGAAGCTCGGGATGCCCCCGCACGGCCACGTCGCGCGCCCGGTCCGTCTGGCCCGGGATATTCGGCAATTGCCGCGGCGGGCGCAGGGTGCCGGGGGCGCGGCCCACCACGGCGCGATATTCCTCGACCGCCTGCCGGTAATCGCCCTGCGCCGCGGCAAGCCCGCTCTGCGCCGCGGCGACCCGGGCCTCGGCCTGCGCGACATCGGTGCGCGTGACCTCGCCCACGTCGAACCTGTCCTGCGCCGCGCGCAACTCCCGGCGCAGCAGCCGCAGGTTGTTTTCCCGCAGCGTCACGAACTCGGCGTTGCGGATCACGTTCATGTGCGCCTGAACGGCCCGCTGCAGCACTTGCTGTTCGATGCTGATGAGGGTCTGGCGCGTGGCAAGCACCGTTTCCTTGGCCGCCTCGATGCCCAGCTGGGTGCGGCCGAAATCATAAAGCAGCAGGCTGGCGGTGATCCCGAGGTTGGCCGTCGTCGACGCGGTCCCGCTGGTGCGTCCGAAACTGTTGCTGCGGCCGAAATTCCGCGTGAAATCGCCGGTCCAGTTGATGATCGGTCGCAGGCCCGCGACGGTTTGCGCGACGTCCTCGTCGGCCGCGCGGAGAAGCGCGCGATTCTGCTCCAGCAGGCCGCTGAATTCGTAGGCATCGACGAGCGTGTCGGCCAGTGTCTCGCCCTTGGCGCCCGCCGGCACCACCAGTGCCATGCCCACCGCCAGGGCCGCGCCCCAGGATCTGAGTTTCGCAAGCATGAGCATCGCAGTCTCCATTGTGCCAGTCCGGGATTCAGAGGGCGAAGGCCGGCGCCTTGTGGAAGCCCGGCAGAACAGGCGCCGACGCGTTGAAAGCGTAGCGCCAGTGCAACCGCCCGTCGATCTTGTGCGCGATCCTCACCACGCCGAGCACGCCCTCCATGAAGAGGCAGGCGATGCGCCCCTCTTCCTTGAGCTGCGCCGCGATCGTGTCCGGCAATTCCTCGACCCCGCCCTGTACGAGGATCACGTCATAGGGGCCGTGCGGCGCCGCGCCCTCGGCCAGCGGCGCCTCGTGCACGATGACGTTGTCGGCGCCGGTCTCGGCCAGAAGGGTCTGCGCCTCGGCGGCCATCTCGGCGTCTTCCTCGACCGCGACCACGGCCTGCGCCATGCGCGCCTCGACGGCCGCCGAATAGCCAATCGCGCAGCCCACGTCCAGCACGAGGTCGTCATTGTCGATCTCGAGCGCATCGAGCATCTTGGCCAGCGTCCGCGGGTCCAGCATGACCCGCCCGGCGCCCAGGTCGAGGTTTTCGCCCATGTAGGCGGCCTCGCGCAGGTGACGTGGCACGAACGCCTCGCGCGGGACAGCCAGCATCGCGTCGATGATCGGGAACTTGGTGACGTCCGACGGACGGACCTGTGTGTCCACCATCATCGTGCGACGGGCAGCGTAATCGGTCATCTGCTAAACTCTCGCCTTCGGATTCCTTGGGATCGTTGTGACACAGAAGCCCCCATTGGGCAACGTCTATGGCGGCGAAAACCGCTCACGGGCCCTTGCACCGGCCGGGGCGATGGGATATCCACGATTGACCATTCGGACGGCGAGTTGGCGGAGTGGTGACGCAGCGGATTGCAAATCCGTCTACACCGGTTCGATTCCGGTACTCGCCTCCATTTCATTCTAAATCATAGGGTTAGCGGCTGAACGGTCGGGTGTGACACAAAATGGGCCACACGCCCCATGGTGCTGTCATCGATTTTAGGCCTTTCGAGACGTGAGAGTTACCACGTCCGCGGGCCTATCCCCCGTCTAAAGAGGGAAAGCGGGACACGGTTCGCATCTGGGCCTGTCACGTTTCTGTGCCGCCCCAAGTGGCACATCGCGATGACGCGAGCGGGAACCGTCCATCCCGTCAATGGCGGAAAATGGCTCGTACTCGCGCAGCGTCTTGTTTGTAACGGCCGACAGATTCTCGGCGAAGTCGGAGGGGGAGTTCAGGGCGCGATAGTCGGCGGGCTCATGCGGCGGTCGCCACCGTCGCGCTTCACGCTGGTAGCGGGACAGGCCGGGGGTTGACACGAATCAGCCGTCTCACAACCCTTTGGATGTTGCATTTTTGGAAGGGTTCGTCGTGAAAGCACTAGCAATACTCCTTAACATCTTTATACCGGGCGTTGGCTCCTTCGTGATTGGCGCAGTCGGTCAGGGAATAGGGCAAATACTGATATACGGAATTGGTTTCCTGCTAACGTTTGGAACTCTTGGTTTCGGCGGTATAATTGGCCTTCCCATGATGCTCGGCGCTTGGATCTGGGGTATTGTGACGGCAGCTGGCGCGTCGCCGCAACCTCTTCAAGTCAATATCACCAACAGCAACTCGTCGGGCGCCGACTCGCCGCCTGTGAATTCGGAGGCTCGCCCTCCTTCGATCGATCAAAGACCTGATTAGACGGTCGCCACTTGCGCTTGTCCAAAATTTTCGGATAGCCGGACGCGGGCGATGCCCTATCTGATGTCATTCTGTCGCGAGCCAGGCACGACCGAGCGGGTTACCGCGCCATGAGCGTGCGCCTCGTGCACCTGCAGGAAGGACGCGCCCGCGTCCAGCCAATCAAACCTCACATGCTCAGCCGCCATGCTCGGCTGCTCTGTCATGCGGCTCATCGAACCCGGGCGCCGTTTGACCGGATCACCCCGACGTTGCGGGTCTCCGGGTCGATGCTGTTCGGCGCAAGCTCCGCCGACCGGCAAAACGCCGACAGTTCAATCGCCTGCTCCATGAATGGGTCCTTGTCACGCCTCGTCGCCGGGTGTTTCGTCTCTTGCCGCTTCGCTACTCGAGACGGTCTCGTCCGGCTCGGTCGCAGGGTCGGCCGGCGTAGTCTTCTGCGAGATCCTCGAGGATGGGGCAATCGGGCCGCTGGTCGCCCGCGCAATCCGCGATCAGGTGGGCGAGGGTGGCGCGCATCTGCTGCAGCTCGGCGATCTTGGCGTCGATATGGGCGAGGTGCTGCTTGGCGATCCGTTTCACATCCGCGCTGGCGCGGTGCTGATCGCCGTAGAGCTCCAGCAGGCTCCGGCAATCCTCTATCGAGAATCCCAGTGATCGCGCCCGGCCGAGAAAGCGGAGCTTGTGCAGGTCGCTTTCGCCGAAGTTGCGGTAGCCGTTCGTGTTCCGCGACGGCGTGATCAGCCCGATATCCTCGTAATAGCGGATCGTCTTGGCGGGCAGGCCGGACAGCCGGGCGACGTCACCGATATTCATGGGGCCTCCTATTCCGCCGGGGCCGGCTGCGCCGCTCGGCCGCCGTCGGGCCGCCGGGACGGCCCGCCTTCGTCCATTGCCGGGCGCAGGCGACGCAGGCGCAGCGCGTTGGTGAGCACGAAAACCGAGCTGAGCGCCATGGCCCCGGCCGCCAGTACCGGCGACAGCAGCAGGCCGAACGCCGGGTAGAGCACGCCCGCCGCCACGGGGATCAGCGCGGTGTTGTAGCCGAACGCCCAGAACAGGTTCTGACGGATGTTGCGCATGGTGTGGCGCGACACGTCAACGGCGTTCACGACCCCGCGCAGGTCACCCGACATCAGCACGACATCGGCGCTTTCGATCGCCACGTCCGTACCCGTCCCGATGGCCACGCCCACATCGGCATGCGCCAGCGCCGGCGCGTCGTTGATGCCGTCGCCCACGAAGGCCACGCGGCCGCCATCCTTGCGAAGGTCGTCCAGCGCGGCGACCTTGCCGTCGGGCAGGACGCCGGCAATGACATGGTCTATGCCCGTTTCCCGCGCGATCGCCGCGGCGGTTTCGCGCGTGTCGCCGGTGATCATGGCCACGCGCAGGCCGTTTTCATGCAGCGCGCGGATCGCGGCGGCGCTGGCCGGTTTTACCGGGTCTGCCACGGCGATGACGGCGGCGGCCCGGCCGTCGATCGCGGCATGAAGCACCGTGCGCCCGCGCTGCGCGAGACCTGTCTCGGCTTCGGCCAGCGCGGTGGTGTCGATCCCGTCGCGGGCCATCAGCCGGTCGGCGCCCACCAGCACGTCATGGCCGTCCACGCGTGCCCGCACGCCGTACCCGGTGATCGACTCGAAATCCCTCACGCTGGCGCGGTCGACACCCTCGGCGCGCGCGGCCCGGACGATCGCGTCGGCGACAGGGTGTTCGGAATGTTCCTCGACCGCTGCCACCAGCGCGAGAACCCGCGCGCGCGACATCCCGTCGGCCGGCACCAGTTCGGTCAGTTCCGGGCGGCCTTCGGTCACCGTGCCGGTCTTGTCCAGCGCAACCACGTCGACCGAGTCGAGTTGCTGCAGCGCGTCGCCCTTGCGGAAAAGCACGCCCATCCCGGCCGCGCGCCCGGTGCCGACCATGATCGAGGTGGGCGTGGCCAGCCCCATCGCGCAAGGACAGGCGATGATCAGGACAGACACCCCCGCCACCAGCGCGTAGGTCAGCGCCGGGTCCGGCCCGATGGTCAGCCAGACCGCGATGGTCAGCGCCGCCACCGCCATGACGGCCGGTACGAACCATAGGGTGACACGGTCCACCAGGCTCTGGATCGGCAGCTTGGCGCCCTGCGCTTCTTCAACCATGCGGATGATCCGGGACAGGGTGGTATCGGCACCGACGCGCGTGGCTCGGAACTCCAACCCACCGGCGCCGTTCACGGTGCCGCCGGTCACGGTCTCGCCCGCCGTCTTGGCGACGGGGACGGGCTCACCGGTGATCATGCTTTCATCGACATGGCTTTCGCCCGTCGTCACCGTGCCGTCGACGGCGATGCGCTCCCCGGGGCGGACCCTCAGGATGTCGCCTTCGGTGATCTCCTCGATCGGCACGTCCCGCGGGGTGCCGCCACGGATCACGCGCGCCGTCGGCGCCTGCAATCCGAGCAGACGCTGGATCGCGGCGCCGGCGCGGCCCTTGGCGCGGGCTTCGAGGAAACGGCCCAGCAGGATCAGCACCACGATGACTGCCGCGGCCTCGAAATAGACCGCGCGCACGGCTGCCGGCATCAGGCCGGGCAGGAACGTCGCGACGACCGAGTACAGGTAGGCCGCGCCGGTCCCCACCGCCACGAGGCTGTTCATGTCCGGCGCGCCGCGCAACAGGGCGGGCACGCCCTTGCCGTAAAAGGCCCGCCCGGGCCCTGCCAGCACCAGCGTCGTCAGGACGAACTGCAACATCCAGCTGCCCTGCTGCCCGATCGTGTCGGTGATGGCGGCCTGCATGCCCGGAACGACGTGACCACCCATCTCGATCACGAAGACGGGCAGGGCCAGCGCGGCGGCGATGATCGTCTTTCGGGCGGTTTCGCGCGCCTCGGCATCCTTGCGCTCGGCCGTGCTCGGGGTGTCGTCGGCCTCGGCCAGCTCGGCCGGATAGCCCGCGTCGCGCGCCGCCGCCGTCAGTTCGGCGGGCGTCGCCGCCCCCTCGGCATAGGTCACCCGCGCGGTTTCCGACGCCAGGTTCACGGTCACGTCCAGAACGCCGGGCAGGGCGGCCAGCGCCCTGTCCACGCGGCCGACGCAGGACGCGCAGGACATGGACGCGATACTGAGTGTCGCCGTCCGCGTGCGCAGCGGATAGCCCGCCTCGTCCAGCGCCGCGGCGACATCGCGCAGACCCGTTTCAGCCGCCATGTCGAAACTGGCGGACTCGCCTGCGAGGTTGACCGAGACGTTGCCGACGCCCTCGATACCCGAGAGCGCCTTTTCGACCCGGCCCACGCATCCGCCGCACGACATGCCGTCAATCTTGATGGTCGGGTTTCGCGCCGTCGTCATTCTGCACCTCCGGGGCTTGTCCGTACCAGCGATCTAGGGATTCCATCAACTGGAAGGTCAAGGCGGTTCCCTGAATTTCCTGTCCGCGCCGTCACCCGCCTTGGGTGCCACGGGCCGACGACACCGGCCGGGAATTGCCGATCCGACGGCATGGGGTCGCCTCGGCGCGTGACAATGCTAGACTCCGCCACAGCGAGGGTCGGACACGCCGGGCCCGACCGTCAAGCCAGAGCACCAAGCCAGACCAACAAGGAGCCCCGATGCAGCTGAACGTCAACGGAAAGACGCATGATGTCGATGTTGAGCCGGATACCCCGCTTCTGTGGGTCATCCGCGAGGAACTGGGCCTGACCGGCACCAAGTTCGGATGCGGGATCGCGCAATGCGGGGCCTGTACCGTGCTGGTCGACGGCCAGCCCACGCGGTCCTGCGTGACCCCGGCCGAGGCGATGGAGGGCGCCGAGATCACCACGATCGAAACCGTCAACGATGACCCGGTCGGCCAGAAGGTGGTCGAAGCCTGGGTCGACCATCAGGTGCCGCAATGCGGCTATTGCCAGTCGGGCCAGGTGATGGCGGCGACCGCGCTTCTGGCCCGGACACCGAACCCGGGCGAGGCCGAGATCGCCGCCGCGATGAGCAACCTTTGCCGCTGCGGCACCTACAACAAGGTCCGCGCCGCAATTCGCAGCGTTTCGGAGGCCTGAGCCATGAAAGACCAGACACCCGACCCCAACCGCCCGCTCAACGTCTCGCGCCGCGGCTTCCTTGCCGGGACCGGCGCGCTGGTTCTCTCGGTCGGGCTTCCGACCCGGAACGCCCGCGCGCAAGGGGATGCCGCGCCGGTGGACGCGTACCTCGCCCTGAATGCCGATGGCACCGCCACCCTGCAAAGCCCGTTCATCGAGGGCGGGCAGGGCGTGTTCTCGGCGCTGGCCCAGATCGTCGGCGAGGAACTCGATCTCGACCCGGCGCGGATCGTGGTGGAATGCGCGCCGCCGGGCGATGCCTACAAGACCATCAACGGCGCGCGTTTCACGGGCGGCAGCCTGTCGATCCGGTCGAGCTACACCCTGATGCGGACGCTCGGCGCCTCGGCCCGCGCGATGCTGGTGCAGGCGGCGGCCGATCAGTGGGGCGTGGATGCCGGTGCGGTGACCACCGAACCGGGCCGGATCCTGCACGCGGCCAGCGGCCGCAGCGCCGGGTATGGCGGCCTTGCCGAAGCGGCGATGGACATGCCCGTGCCCGTGGATGTCACCTTGCGCGACCCGGCCGATTTCCGCTGGATCCGCCAGCCAATGCCGCGCTTCGATGTGCGCGCCAAGTCCACCGGGCAGGCGGCGTACAGCATCGACGTCGCGGTTGATGGCATGCTGAACGCCGCCGTGCGGCACGCGCCACGGCTTGGCCTGACGCCGGCGTCGGTGGACAACCGCGCCGAGATCGAAGCGATGCGCGGCGTGCATTCGGTCCACATGCTGGACGGGGCGGTGGCCGTGGTGGCCGACAAGTTCTGGCAGGCCCGGCGCGCGGTCGAGGCCGCGAAGATCGCGTGGGAGGACGGCGCCTCCGACTACCCGATGCCTGCCGATTTCACGTCGCAGGGCTTTGACCAGTCGCTGCGCGCTGAACCCGGCCCCGGGGTCGAGGTCGAGGCCGAGGGTGACGCGACGCGCGCGCTGGACAGTGCCGAAACCGTCATCGAGGCGGAATACGACGCGCCTTTCCTTGTTCATGGCCAGCTCGAGCCGCCCTCGACCACGGCGCGGTTCAACGCGGATGGCACGCTTGATCTGTGGCTGCCCAACCAAGCCCCGGAAATGTTCCAGGGGGCGGCGGCCGGCGCCGCCGGCATCCCGGCGGAAAACGTCCGCATCCATTCGCAGATCCTTGGCGGGTTCTTCGGGCGGCACTTCCTTTATGCCGATGCCAGCCCGTTTCCGCAGGCGATCGAACTTGCCCGCGCCACGGGCCGGCCGGTCAAGGTGCTTTGGACCCGTGAGGAAGAGTTCCTCCGCGATGCCAACCGCCCCATGGCCGTGGCCCGGTTCCGAGCCGCGGTCGATGGCGATGGCCCCTCGGCGCTCGCGATCGAGGCGGTGGGCGAAGGCCCGATCGGGCGCTGGTTCGGCTCGCCGCCGGGCAAGGACGGGTCGGCGCACGAGGGCCTCAGCGGCAAGCCCTATGCCATCGGCAACCGGCGGGTCGGGCATGTCCATGTCCGCAACCCGGCGATGATCGGCTTCTGGCGGTCGGTCGGGCATTCGATGAACGATTTCTTCTACGAATCGTTTCTTGACGAACTGGCGGAGGCGGCGGGGCGTGACCCGTTCGAGATGCGCCGCGGCCTGCTGGCCGGGTCGGATCGTCACCGCACGTTGCTGGAGTCCGTCGCGGAGCTGTCCGGCGGCTGGCAAGGCGCGGCGTTCGACGCGCGCGACGGCAGCCGCCGCGCCCGGGGCGTGGCCATGGCCTCGCCCTTCGGGTCCGAGACGGCGACCATCGCCGAGGTCTCGCTCGACGGCGGCACGGTGCGCGTGCACGAGGTCTGGGTTGCGATCGATCCCGGCCAGATCGTCAACCCCGCCGTGATCGAGGCACAGGTCCAGTCGGCGGTCGCGCTCGGGGTGTCGCAGACGCTGGTCGAGGAACTGGTCTACGAAAACGGCGCGCCGCAGGCGCGCAATTTCGACGGCTATCCAATCCTGCGCCCGGACCAGATGCCCGAGGTCCACGTGAGGATCGTCGAAAGCGGCGCCACCATGGGTGGCATCGGTGAGCCCGGCCTGCCCGGGGTCGCCCCGGCCATCGTCAATGCCGTGGCGACCCTGACGGGCCAACGGGTGCGCAGCCTGCCGCTGTCCAAGCACGACTTCGGATAAGGGCAGCGTTTCACGCGATCCCGGGGCGTCACTGCCGCCCCGGGCAGCCCGGCGCACGAAGATCGCGCAGAACGAAACCCTTGGTCCCGGGAGTTAACGAGCGTTTGAAACTGACCCGGTTTCGACGATGGCACAATGGTGCGTGACGCGATCCAAGACTACGGTTGTCACCTTGGCATCGCCGAAGACAGAGACCCCTTCCCCGAACTCCGGATTGCTGGTGATGAAGACGCCGGGTCGATCGCCAGCATGCTGACTTTCGTCGTCATCGGTGTGCCCTGGACTAAATGCCAAGCGAGCCAGCATGGCATCCGGGATGCCGTCAGCCGGGGGCATCGACCGCATCAGTTCACCGGGCCACCCTACAGGAGCGCCGCCGGCTCCTTCGGTCAGTCGGCTGGCCTGACCGCCTCGAAGCCCGACACGACGTCGAGAAGCTCGCGCGTGATCATCTCCTGCCGTCGTTGGCGGTAAAGCTGCTGAAGGTCGTCGCGCCGTTCCTCGATGTTGCGCTCGGCGCCCCGCATGGCTGCAAGCCGCGTGGCGTGTTCGCTGGCGAGCGCCTCGGCCAGCGCGCGGTAGATCACCACGAAAAGCCGCCGCTGCACCAGCCATGACATCAGCCGGTCGGGCTCCATCCGGAACAGCGGAAGGGACCGGCCCGGCCAATCGGCGTGCGAAAGCTTGCGCAGATAGCTGTCCGGAAGGGGCAGAAGTTGATGCGACCGGGGCTGCGCGGTGTTGCGGCCTTCCCGCCGGTTGTGCACGAGCCAGACCCGGCTCACGTCTTGCGTCCGGGTCCAGCGGTCGATTTCCACAATGATGCTCTGCACAAGCCGCGACAGGCCCTCGACCGACCCCGGCAAGGTAAAGGCGAAGGCAAGCGGCACGCCATCCGTCTCGAACCTCGCCGCGACGCGCGCGCCGATCGCGCCGACTTCGACCGGCCCGTTGTCCATCCGGGCGCGGGAAAAGCGGGTGATCTTGTCGTTGTAACCGCCGCACAAGCCGCGATCCGATCCGATCACGATCTGCGCCGTACGTCCCTTGCTGCCGTCGCCGTCGGGCAGGGGCAGGCCAGCAAGCCTGCGTTGCCGCAGCACCGCCATCAGCCCCAGTTCGACCGTGCGGGCATAATCGGCCATGGCGGCCTCGGCATGTTCGTATTGCCGGATGCTGACCGAGGACAGCGCCTTCATCGTTCGCACGATCGCCTGGATGTCGCCAGTGGTCTCCAGCGCGTCGGACAGGCTTTCAAGGGTCTGCATCGGCGCTCTCCGTCTGCGCGCCCGACAGGGCATCGCGCATCACGCGGACGAGCGAATCGCGGTCCGCGTCCGTCAGCTTGCCGCCGGAAGCGATCCGGTCGCAGACCCCGCTCGCCTCTTGGAGCACTGCCTTGCGGACGGTCCTTTCGGCCTCTGCCACGTCGCCAGGATCGAGCTCGTCGTAGAGACCCTCCGTCGCCGCCAGCAGCGCCGCGATCTGTTCGGGCGCATCGATGTGGGCATGCTCGTGTTGCTTCAGCACCTCGCGCACGCGCTGGCCCCGCGTGAGCTTCCGGCGCGTCTCGGCATCGAGCTGTGTGCCGAAGCGCGCGAAGGTCTCGAGCTCCTCGAACTGCGAATACATCAGCCGGAGGTTCCCGGCCACGGCGCGGAAGGCGGGCAACTGTACCTTGCCGCCCACACGGCTGACCGAAGTACCGATATCGATGGCGGGCAAGTGGCCCTTCTCAAAGAGCGATGGCGAAAGGTAAACCTGCCCATCGGTGATCGAGATCAGATTCGTCGGGATGTAGGCCGAGATGTTCTGCGCCTGCGTCTCGACCACCGGTAGCGCGGTGAGCGAGCCGCCGCCCTGTTCCTCGCGCAGCTGCGTCGCGCGTTCCAGCAGGCGGGAGTGAATATAGAAGATGTCTCCGGGATAAGCTTCCCGGCCCGGCGGGCGGCGCAGGAGAAGCGACAACTCGCGATAGGCGCGGGCATGGCGTGTGAGGTCGTCGTAGACGATCAGCACGTCGCGCCCCGCTGCCATGAAATATTCGGCCATGGATGTGGCTGCATAGGGCGCCACGAATTGCAGCCCCGGCGCATCCTCGCCGCTGGCCACGACGACGATGGTGCGCTTCAGCGCACCGCCCTCCTTAAGGCTCTGGATCACGCGGGCCACGGCGGATGCGCGCTGGCCGATGGCGCAGTAGATCGACACGACGCCCGTATCTTTCTGGTTCAGGATCGCGTCGACCGTGATGGCGGTCTTGCCGGTCTGCCGGTCGCCGAGGATCAACTCGCGCTGGCCGCGGCCGATGGGGATGGCGGCATCGACGGCCTTTATCCCGGTCTGCAAGGGCACCTGCACCGGGCCGCGGTGCATGATGGGAGGCGCCGCGCGCTCGATGGGCAGGCGTTCGTCCGCGTCGACAGGGTCGCCATCGTCCAGCGGTCGGCCGAGCGCATCAACCACCCGCCCGACCAGGCGTTGACCCACGGGCACGTCGACAACCCGGCCGGTGCGATGCACCGGGTCGCCGGCACGCAGATTATCCGTCGCCCCCAGCACGATCACGCCGGCCCGATCGGTGCCGAGGTTGTAGGCGATTCCCATAATGCCCCCCGCGAAGGACAGCAACTCGTCGACGCGAAGGTCGGTGAAACCCGTGACCTCGGCCACCCCGTTTCCGACCGATACAATATGGGCGATTTCGGCCATCTCGAGGGCCGGTGTAAGCTGCGCCAATGCCTCCTCGAGCGGCGCGAAGATGTCTTCCTGAAGGTTATCGAGGCCAGGCCGGTGCGCCATCAACTGCTTTCCGCGCTGACTGGACGGTGTTCAGCATGGCGCCGGCCGCTGCCGTCGATGACCTCGTCGAGCGTTGTCTCGAGCCGGCCGAGAAAGCGCGCGGCGGACCATTCGACGGTCTGCGCGCCAACGGTCAGGCGCAGGCCGAGCAGCAGATCGGCGTCTTCGCCGTACGCCACCTCGATGTCCGGGCCGATATGTTCATGGATCGCGCGCGTGATCCGGTTTCGCGCGCCCGGTTCGAGCGGGACGCTGCTCTCGACGTGAACGGGGTCATCCGCGCGCCCGGCTGCTGCCTTCAGATTGTCGCGCGCCGCGTCGTCGAGGCTGTCCAGGCGGTCCACGAACGTTCCCGCTAAAGGGCCGGCAAGGTCGCTGCCGGCGTAGTCCTTCAGGACCCGGCCGACGATATCGACCACCTGCCGGCCGGCGTGCTGCCGCAATCTGGCGGCGAAATCGTCCCGCATGTCCTGCAGATGGTCCTCCCAGCTCTTGCGCCGGGCGTCCATCTCCTCGCGCAGATCGTTTTCCATCTTCTTGCGCAAATCGCTTGCCTGCTGGCGGGCCTCGCGCAGCACCTCTTCCCGGCTGGCCTCCAGCTTTTCCTGCTTCTTGCGCAAGCACTCCGCTTCGGCCTCGACCCTTGCGCGTGCGTCCTTGGCCTCTGCAAGCCGGGTTTCGATCCGGTCTTCGCGCCGCGCCATCGCCCCCATGATGGGGCGGTAAAGGAAGCGTTGCAACAGCCAGACCAGTACTAGAAAGTTGACGATCTGCGCCGCGACGGTCAGCCAGTCGATCTGCATTAGCTCAGCCTCCGGCGGCTTGTGCGGCGGTCTTGGCGGCGAGATTGGCGAAGGGGTTGGCGAAGATCAGGATCATCGCCACCACGAAACAGTAGATCGCTGTTGACTCGATCATCGCGAGGCTGACGAACAGGGTTCGGGTTATGGTGTTCGCGGCGTCGGGTTGCTGGGCGATGGCCTGCAGTGCTTGGCTGGCGGCGCGTCCCTCCGCCAGCGCCGGACCGATCGAACCGATGGCGATGGTCAGCCCGGCGGTAAAGATCGACACAACGGCGATCATGGTTGCAGCATCCATGCTCAGTCTCCTGTATGATTGCGGAAGGGATCGTCGGCCCCGCGCCGACTGCGGCTGGCCGATCCGATATAGACCATCGCGAGGATGGAGAAGATGTAGGCCTGTATCAGCCCGGTAAGCAGGCCGAGGACCTGCATCACGACCGGAAAGAAGAAAGGTGCCACGGAAATCAGGATGCCGACGATCACCGTCCCGCTCATGACATTGCCGTAGAGGCGCACCGCCAGTGCGATAGTGCGTGAGACCTCGCTCACGAGGTTGAAGGGCAGCATCAGCGGCGTCGGCCGGATGTATTCGCGCATATAGGCGACGATCCCGCGCTGGCCGATCGAGAACAGCGGAACCGCGATCAGCACGCAGATGGCCAGCGCCGCCGTGGTTGAGAGCGATCCGGTGGGCGGTTGGTAGCCCGGTACCACCGCTAGGATGTTGGCCGTCGCGATGAACAGGAACAACGTGCCGATGAAGGGCAGGTAGCGACCCGGATCGTCGGCGCCGACCTCGGCGATCTGGTCACGGATGGTCGTGACGATGACCTCGAGCGCGACCTGCCAGCGCGAGACGGTTTCCGCCGTGCTGAGGCGAGATGTCACGGCCCATGAGCCGATGACCAGCAGCGCCATGACCCCCCAGGTGAAGACGATCGTGGCGTTGAGTTGCAGGCCTCGCCATTCGTAAAGGATCCATGAATCCGGACTTATTTCCATGTCGCGTCCCCCGGCGTGGTGTCACCGAGCCGGCGGGTCGCGGCCAGCCGCACGGTGGTGAAGCCCACGACCGCCGCAATGATACCCTCGATCCGCAGGCCAAGCGCGCCCGCCACGGCAAGCGCGCCAAGCAGCAGCGCCGCCCGCGCAAGACCGAGCCCGAGGAAGGCGAGGACGCCGCCGCGGTCCCGCGGCAGGGACCGCACGGCGACCCAGAGCAGGCCAAGATAGACGGCGCCAAGGACGCCACCCGCCAGCGCGCCAAGGAACAAGGACAAAACGGAAAGGCTCATCGCGCACCTCGAAATGGGTATCTGCGCGGATCAGTCATCGCGCCCCTCCCGCTGGACCCAGTACCACGCATTGAACGCGCCCAGCCCGGCGCCGGCAAGCAGCAGGGTAAGCGTCCACGAGACCGCGCCCGGCCATTTGCCATCTATCCAGATACCCAAGGCGACGCCCACGACCACCGGCACCGCCACGGACCAGCCCACCAGCCCGAACATGCCCAGCCCGTACCATGCGCTTTCCCGGCGGCGTTTGCGGGCCTCTTCCATCTGTTGCGCCTTTTGCGCAATGGTCTCCGTTTCGTTGTCGCGGTCGGTGTTCATGGCAGGTTCGCCCCAAGGTCTCGAAACCGGCGGACCATGCTCGCCTCCAGCCGTGCCAGCGCTGCGCGGGCGTCGCGCTCTGCCTCGTCGTGCTGGCGGAACTCGGCCTCGACACGCTTGCGCAGGTTGCCCAGATCATCGCCCTCGACCGCGCCGCGCACCGCCACGCGCACATCGTCGCCGCACTTGACCAGCGTCCCGGAATTGATGGCGACAAAGCGTTCCGCGCCGTCCTCGGCCTCGTAAAGCAGGATGCCCGGGACCAGCGCGCTGACGAAATCGATGTGGCCGGGCCACATGCCGAAGCGACCATGCGGCCCCTCTGCCACAATGCGCCGGACGGGCCGGTCAACCTCCATCGCCAAGGGCGTGATGACCTTAAGCCGCATCCGGCGCCTCCCCCGGCGCGTCAAGGTCCTCGATGGTGCCGATCATGTAGAAATCCCCTTCGTCGCGATCCGCGAACTCTCCGGCAAGGATGCGCGCGCAGCTGTCAAGCGTCTCCTGAAGCGGCACGAAGCGACCCTTGTTGCCGGTCATCGCCTCGGTGGAGAAGAAGGGCTGCGTCAGGAAACGTTCGAGTTGGCGGGCCTGCCGGACCGTGTCCCGGTCGCGTTCGGAAAGCTCCTCGAGGCCCAGCATCGCGATGATGTCCTTGAGTTCCTCGTATTCTGCCAGGGTGCTGCGCACGGCCCGCGCGATCCGGTAGTGGCGCGGGCTGACGGTACCGGGCGTCAGCATCCGCGAGAAGGATTTCAGCGGGTCGATGGCCGGGTAGAGCCCCTCGGACGCCTTCTTGCGCGATAACACGATCGAGGCAGACAGATGGGCGAAGGTATGTGTGGCGGCCGGATCAGTGAAGTCGTCTGCCGGCACGTAGACCGCTTGGATCGAGGTCATCGTACCCTGATCGGTGGAGCAGATCCGCTCCTCGAGAGCCGCCAGTTCCGTGCCCAGTGTCGGCTGATAGCCCACCCGGCTCGGAATGCGGCCCAGCAGGCCCGACACCTCCGAGCCCGCCTGCACGAAGCGGAAGATGTTGTCGATCAGCACCAGCACGTTGCGGCGCAAGTCGTCGCGGAAATACTCGGCCATGGTCAGCGCGGAATGGCCCACGCGAAAGCGCACGCCGGGGCTTTCGTTCATCTGGCCGAACATCATCACGGTGTTCTCCAGCACGCCAGCCTCGCCCATCTCGCGGTAAAGCTCCTCGGCCTCGCGCGAGCGTTCGCCGATCCCGCAGAACAGACTCACGCCGTCATACGCGGCGACCATGTTATGGATCATTTCGGTGATCAGCACGGTCTTGCCCACGCCCGCGCCGCCGAAAAGCCCGGCCTTGGCGCCGCGTTCCAGAGGGCTGAGCAGGTCGATCGCCTTGATCCCGGTTTCGAAGATCGCATCCTCGACGCGCCGCGCTGACAGCGGCACGGGGGCGCGCAGAACCGGGCGCCGGAGCAGGTCGTCCAGAGGCGGACCATCGTCGATCGTATCGCCGAAGACGTTGAACATCCGCCCCAGAACTTCCTTGCCCACCGGCACATCGATGGGGCTGCCGGTGTCCCGCACCGCAAGACCGATGCGCAGCTCGGGCGAGTGGTTCATCACCAGCCCGCGTGCCAGACCCTCACCGGGCAGGGCAGCAACCTCGATGACGATCTCGGGGTCGGTCAGCGTGACCAGTCGCGTCGCGATCGCCGGCAAGTCCCTTTCGAACCGGATTTCGGCAATCCCGCCCTCCAGCCGCACGATGTGCCCCACCGGGGCCGTCTGATCGGTCATCGGACCCTTTCCTCGCGTCTCGTGGTGGAATTCTGGCGCTTCGAGACGGGCGGCACATTGATCCAGAGCAGTCCGCCGCAGAAAATTTTGCGGCCGTATCTCGAAGGCGGTGGAAACTCCCTGGCGGTGTGCTCCGGGCATGTGCGCGATCGGTTTTCAGCCTGCGAGGTCAAGGGGGCATAGGCACGGTCTCGGCGCAAAGCAGTACGTTCCGGGTCTGGATGCTGCGGCGGAACTCCTCGTTCAGCTTCTCGATGGCGTTTGTGGTCCGGACGGACCTCCCTTGCGAGGGATCAAGGCGGGTGACAGTGAAGCGCCGGTCGCCCGTCATCCTTCAGGCAGTCGGCAACGGCCCGGCACTTCAGGCACCACTTGCGGAGGAACGCGTTGCGCCGCGGTTCGATCTCGGTCCCTGTGTCAGCGTAGGTCATGTCGCGGCAGTCCTCGGTCAACTCGTGCTGCAGCGTTTTCGGGACGTTGGCCAGCAGGTTTCGATGCTTGTGAACGATGCCGCGCTGGATGGGCAGGTGATCGCCCCGGAAGGGCACCAGCGCAGCCGCCAGCCCCGGGGCGCCGTCGGCGATCACGAACCCGGCCAGCACCGAGACGTTGGTGGCACGCTGGACGATCCGCGTCCTGATCACCGTGCCGTACAGGAGCGAGCCGTAGCCCGACACCGATGAAGTGGATGGCTCCCGGTCCCGGCATCGCGATGTGCCATGTCGGATGCAGTGAACACGGCCGACGGCAGGAGCTTTCCATTCATGGGGTTATCACGATCGGGATTGATCCGGCGAGGTGTGCGTTTCCGTTGCACGGCGGTGACGCGGAGGGGCAGGTGCTGTTGCGCCGTCAGCTTCGATGCAGCCAGATGCTTGAATTTTCTCAGCGCCAGCGGCCTGATGGGGCGAACCGCCTTTCCGCGAAACCGCCGCTATCATTGCCGGCATGGGCAGAGAGCGGCGCATCTGACGGAAATCTAGGTTTTGGGTACCGATCTGGGCAAGACGTTTTGCAGTCTTGCTGGGCTGGATGAAGCAGGAGCGGTCGTTTTTCGCAAACGTCTCCAGCGACACCACCAGGGGCAAGATCGAACGACGGCACCTGACTGTGAGGAACCGTGTGTTGCTCGCGCATTACTTCGTGGCCCCGACCGCGAGCGCCAGGTCGGCGCGTTCGTCGAATACTGCTACACCCGCCGGTACCGCGAGAGCCTCGGGAACCTGACGCCGGCCGACGTCTACGATGGCCGGAGCGGTCAAATCCTGCAACAGGAGAGGAGATCAAACGAAAAATCATGCTTGCCCGGCGCTTGCCCCACGAAACTGAAAACGCACACCGTCAATCAGCGTGGCGCCGGAGTTTCCCGTCTGGAAAGCGCACAAGCGTCCCAATTTGTCTGACGACGGACGGAGCGAAGCTGCATGTTGGAAGCCCGCGCAATGGCGGCGTGCCGAGAATGATCATACACCTGTGCGCTTACCGACGGTCAGGTATCACGCCAGACCGAACGGGTATTGGACTTTGAAACCCTCGGAGCGCACCTTTCGTGTCAATCATCGCTCCACGAACCGGGTTGTTCCAGTGACCAAGATCGACCGCATCGAAACGACAATCGTCGACCTGCCCACCATCCGCGGGCATGTCTTGTCGATGACGACGATGATGCTGCAGTCCATCGTCCTTGTTCGGATCACGTTTTCGGACGGGTCGGAAGGGATTGGGGAGGGCACATCGATAGGCGGGATGAGCTATGGGGCCGAAATCCCTGAAAGCATCAAGTCGGCAATCGACACCTACATCGCACCACTGCTCGACGGCAGCGACGGTGACCAGATCAACGCGGTGATCGACATTATGGATCGCGGCGTGAAGGGCAACCCGATCGCTCGCTGTGCGGTCGAGACGGCGCTATGGGACGGGCTGGCAAAGCGGCTTGGAGTGTCGGTCGCGCGGCTCTTTGGCGGTCCGGTGCGCGCGGCGATGCCGGTGGCTTGGACGCTCGCGTCGGTCAGGCGCCGGGTCGAGCCCGGTGAGTGCCGGTTGATCATGTCCGGCGCCGCCTTTCGCTCGCCGTGGCCATCGGCGTGGGTCAGCTCCGCCTGCACCACGAGCCCGTTGCATTCGGCACGCGCCTCGAACCCGTGGCGGCCCGCGCCTCATTCCATCAGCGGGGCTCCGCCCGTTCAGGGCTGAATTGATCCCCCGGATCAATTCCGAGACGCCCTTCACCCCATGAAACACAGCGTCGCCGCCGCGCCGGGCGCCTTCTTGTAAAGGCGGGCATCCGGGTCCGTGACCGAGGCATGGTTGCCATTGTCACTCGGACCAATGGCGTTCCAATGGCAACCGTTCGAGCGCTTCTCGCCCCGGAAGTTCACGTCGGCGTTGCGGGGCTGGCTGGGCGTGTCGGACATCGGCTGGGTCTCGGTCTGCTGGGGTTGCTGGTCGGTGTCTGGGGAGGTTTCGTCGGACGGTGGCGGCGGTGGCGGGTCGCCCGGGTCATCGTCGCGATCCGGCGGTGCGCCGTCCTTCGGCTGGAAACTCTTCATCGACGGTGAGCCACGAGGTCGCCACCGGTTCGAGACCCGTGGCGAACGCCTTGACCAGCGTGCCGTCCACCGAGAAGTGCTCGTCCGACAGCAGCGGCTCGACCTCCGGGTGCGCGAGGATGGCGGCCATCACCTTGCGCGACATGTCGGTCGTCAGCAGCCGGTCGCGGTTCTTGGTGAACACCGTGGGCCTTCGGCCCGGGGCTTCGCCCGTTCAGGGCTGAAATCTGTCCACAGGACAGATTTCCGGGCGCCCTTCACCCCACACCGGGTCGTCGATGCCAAGGCCAACGAACCACCGGAACAACAGGTTGTAGTCCATCTGCTCCATCAGCTGACGCTCGGACCGGATCGAGAACAGCATCTGCAGCAGGCTCGCCCGGATCAGACGCTCCGGCGCGATCGAGGGACGACCCTCCTTCGTGTAGAGCGCGTCGAACTCGGCATCGAGGCTCGCCAGCGCGCTCGCCATTGTGCTCGAACCAATGGCGCATCAATGGCTCGCTTCACGATCCGCCGGATCTTGCGAAGCGGATGACCCGCGGGGACCCGTTCCTCAAGGTCCACATAGCTGAACAGCGACCCGCTCGCCTCGTCCGTCCCGCGCATCATCACCCCCTTCGCGACCTGAAAAGGGTGAATCATGTTCTCAAGCCCGTGTCGAGGCGGGGTTTTTCAGATGGAGTGGTTGCCGCCCTCCCCAGACGGCATCGCAATGTGCCAAAGTCGTGGTGCTCAACGCCACGCAAAAAGGAGGACGGCGAGATGAAGG
>NZ_JBKOTX010000038.1:0-35808 GCF_047086965.1 Roseovarius halophilus (ex Wu et al. 2025)
TGTTCCAAGACCGCCTCAACCGCCGTATCCTTTCGTCTGTCCATTCGCTCTTCTCCATGGTTGGTTTACAACTCCATGGAATACCAGAATGGGCAGCCCTTGCTGGGGTGCGCCCCAGCAGGGGCTCATGGCCCCCAACTCGAGCGAATTTCCAGACCTTAGGGTACAGTACCGGCTGGCCGGTCCCTTCGCCTGACTGATGAGCTTGACGATGTCACCAAAGACAGCCTGCGCGAACGGTTTTCGAGGGGTTTTCCCGGTTCGGACGACTTCCTCGTGATCGCCGTTTCTTCGAAGGCTGACGTACTCCCAGGTGCCTGCGTCATTCGCAGTCCGGCCCAAGCCGCCGATTGCCCATGACGGACCGACCGAACGAGAA
Source organism: Roseovarius halophilus (ex Wu et al. 2025) (assembly GCF_047086965.1). Lineage (NCBI taxonomy): Bacteria > Pseudomonadati > Pseudomonadota > Alphaproteobacteria > Rhodobacterales > Roseobacteraceae > Roseovarius > Roseovarius halophilus (ex Wu et al. 2025). Next base: position 380 of record NZ_JBKOTX010000038.1, read on the forward strand.
TTCCGGTGAAATCCCGCTTTCGTGGTTCGGAAAGACGCTGTGGAAGTTTACTCCACTTTACATCGAACTGATCTTCCTTGCCATCTGTTTGCGCCTGATCGGGCTGGTGGAGCCCTTTATCTTTCAGGTGATCATCGATCGCATTCTGCCCTTTCAGCGTGAGGCGTCGCTTCTCGTGGTCGTCGCGATCTTCGCTGCGGTAAGCCTGTTTCAACTTGGCTTCGAGGTACTTTCCGAACTCCTGGGGATGCTTACGGCAAACCGCGTGACGCGTGAATTCGGCGCGCGCATCTTCGAGCATTTGTTCAAGCTGCCCTTTAGCCATTTCAGAAAATGGTCTGTAGGCGAGACCATCGCGCGTATCAGCGAGACAGATACTATCCGGTCCTTTCTTGTGGGAAGCACGACCGGCGTCTTTCTGGACCTGGTCTTTGTCTTCATATACATCGGCGTCCTCTTTACTTTATCGACTGAATTAACGCTAATTATACTGGCGGCGCTCCCTATACAGATTCTTATTTACTTCGGCTTTGGACCATTCCTGAGGCGGCGTCTGCGAGTGCAATTTGATGCTGGCGCCGCCCATCAAACCCAGATGGTTGAAAATATCTCCGGCATCGCATCCGTGAAAGCGCTCAGTGCCGAGGGCAAGATGCTGGAGCGACTGGATCAAACCCTGAACGAAAACCTCAACGCAGGTTACCGTGTGGGACTTTTGAACATATGGAGTGACAAGCTCCTAATGATTGTCGACAAGGCGATCACTATCAGCATCATCTATTTTGGGGCTCAATTCGTTTTTGCAGGACAGATGACTTTGGGCGAATTGATCGCATTTCACCTACTTGCAGAAAAGGTGACTGGTCCAATCGAGAACTTTTCGAAGCTCTGGGAAAGCTGGCAGAACATTCGTGTCTCAAGACAACGTCTCGGTGACGTCGTCAACACACCGATGGAGCCCTTCGACGACTTGCCTAAATTGCCACGGACGACTGAGGCGCAACTCGATTTTATCGATGTCGATTTCTCCTACGAAGCTTCTGCGCCGATCCTCCGCAGCTTCAATTTCAGTGCACTGCCGAACACACTTACTCTGGTCGTTGGTCCGTCTGGCATTGGAAAATCGACATTTGGGCGCCTTGCGTCGGGGATAGACGTCCCGGAATCCGGAGAGGTCCAGATCGGGGGTGAGAATATCGCGAAGTTCGAGCCTCACGATGTCCGCAATCAGATCGCCTATGTCCCGCAGGAACCCTACCTTTTTTCGGGGACACTCCGTGATAACCTGACAATCGGAGATGTCGACGCGAGTGACGAATTGATTGCGCGAGCGTTGCGGGTTTCGGCCGCTGAGGCGCTTGTGGAGCAACTGCCGCTTGGTCTTGACACTCATGTTGGGGAGCGTGGCTCGGCGCTCTCCGGGGGGCAGCGGCAGCGTATCGCTATTGCACGCTCGCTTATCCGGTCGCCGAAGGTAATCATCCTCGACGAGCCGACAAGCGCTCTGGATGGGGCGTCGAAGCGCCGCATGGCCGCCGAACTTGAAGCTCTCAAACAAAAGACCACTCTCGTGGTCATAACCCATAACCCGGACGTTTTCCCTAATCCCGATCAGATCGTCGATTTAGAGGCACAGGGATGACGCCCCATTCGACAGCGATTAAGATCACCTCGCCAACTCTGCACGCAACGGTCATATTCACGATAACCGTTTTTATCGCCATTTTGGTCATGTCCTTCCTTTTCAAGGTCGAGGTGGTTGCGCGCGGCGAGGGGCGCGTCGTACCGATCGGGCGTGTCCAGGTCGTGCAGCCGGAATTTTCGGGGCGCATCCTGGCGATTCACGCGCGCAACGGGATGTCGGTAGACCCCGGCGATACACTGATAGAGCTGGACGCGACCGAAGCACGGGCAGAGCTTGGAACTATACGGGGTGAACAGGACCGGCTCCGGATTGAACGCGCGCGTCTTCAGGCAACGGTCGCAACGCTTGCCCTCGATCCGGATGAAAACGATCTGCTGAGAGAAGCGCGCAGATTTTACGACGTTCCCGATGACTTGCTGGACCACCCCTATGCCGACGAACAAGGAGAGCTGCTGGATGCCGAAATCGCGGATCATTCGGCCTCGATCGCGCAGATTGCGGCGCGTGAGGAGTCCAACATCCGCTCCGAAGCGGTTACGAAAGCGAATGTGGAGCGGGTGGATGCCGCATTGGAGATTCAGGCCGAAAGGCTGGGTACGTCGGAACAACTTTTGCAGAACGGCACGACCAGTCGTTCAGCCTATCTGGATGTTCAGCAGAATTTCATCGACTTGCAGCGTGAAAAAGACGTCTACCTACGGGAACTCGAGCAAAAAGAGGCTCAACGGATCGCCCTTGATGCGGAACGCAGGCGGTTGAACTCCGAATGGCGACGGTCGCTGCTCGATCGCAGGTCGCAAATTGATGCGCGACTGGCCACACTGGGTGAAGAACAGCGCGCGGCAGCGCGCAGAGTGGCGGCTGCGCGTTTGCAGGCCCCGGTCTCAGGTATTGTGGATCAGCTGGAGGTCTTTACCGTCGGAGGGGTTGCCGAAGCCGGCTCGGAGCTATTGCGTATCGTTCCGACAGACGCTGAGGTCGAGATCGAAGGGACCTTTTCGAACCAAGACATCGGTTTCATGGAGGTTGGGCAGAGCGCGAACATCCGCCTTGACGCCTACCCATCGGAACGCTTTGGGTTTGTCCCCGGTAATGTATCAGATATCGCCGCCGACTCCAGCGAAGTTGCAGCAGGCGAATGGGGCTATGTTTCACGCATCGAGCCAAACAGGAATTATCTTGAGGCTGGTGATGACAAGCTGATGTTGCGGCCTGGCATGACGGCAACGATTGACGTCACAACCGACAAGCGGCGGATCATCAGTTACTTCTTCGCCCCCATCGTGCGCACCATCCAAGACGCGATGGGGGAGAGGTGAAACGGCTGAGAGCTGGTTTCTCTGCTCGGGGTCGGCATCAACGGGATACGTTGCAGGTTTTTGTAGCGCACCGGTTCTGGTAAATATGGACACCCCCCATATCGTGGGTTCTCGCCATGTCATGAATTACGTCTATCACGACCGGGCATGACATTGCGGGATGCTTTAGAAGCTGAGCGCACTTTTGTCCGACCTGCCGCCGTCATCCGAAATCCCCCATATCCAGCCGCTCGCCCGTTCTGAGCAGGTCGTACACCGTGGCCGTCAGGATATCGATGGCTTGCGAGTCTTCCTTCAGGACCAGCTTGGCGAGGTCGCGGTTGGACGTCATCGCCCGCACGACGGCCTTCTGAACGGCGCCGGGAAGGTTGCCCTTCAAGGCTTGCTCCTTGGGGTTTTCGTTGACCTGGGCCATGACGACCTCGCTTTCACGGGTGATCGACGCGATCTGGTTGACGAAGCTGATCTTGTCGCTGAGCGGCGCCGCGTCCCCAAACAGGCTATTCAGCCGCTCAATGATCTCCTGCAGATAGGCCGGGGTCGTGCCCGGACGGCTGGACCCGCCGGCCCCGACCGGCTTGAGCGTGATATTGGGGGCCTCGCCGCCGTCTTCGTCGTCGCTGGACCCGTCGCCGCCGCCAACAGGCTCACGCGCCTTGATGTCGTAGCCGGTCAGGGTGATCCCGCGCAGGTCGACGTTTTCCGCCGGGACGCCGTTGAGGCGGTTTGCCAGCAGCTTCGAGAAGGCCGCGAGGTGCTCCATCTCCGGATCCCCGAGATCGATGAGCCGCGCCGCAGCCCCAATCTCTGCCTCGAGTGTCGACTGTGGGCCGTTCGTGTCTTCGAGCGCGCCACGGGTGCAGTTTATCTGGCCGGATCCCTCGGTCGGTCTGCGGGTCGTGCATATCTCGGCCTTCGCGGCTATTAAACCGAAGCGATGATGACGCCCCGACCAGAGGAACTTCTTCCTCATCGGCCGGCTCGCTGTATGTCAGGAGTCCATGAGGACAGAACGGTTTGGCTTGAGAGGCTCGCGGCAACGTTCAGACCTTCGGCTTCCAGAAAACGCCCGCCGTTTTTCCGTTTAGACGAAACACATCTGAAATACTCAATATTATCAGCATCTTGCCAAAATTCTGCGGGGACATGCAGATTTACGCTTGACACGGTGCGCAGCAAAAAACGCCGTTTTGCGCACCCATATGCCCCATCGACAACACAATTAAAAAAATTGGCGATCCCGGGAGGACTCGAACCCCCAACCTGCTGATTAGAAGTCAGCTGCTCTATCCAGTTGAGCTACGGGACCGCTGAGCCTGTGATGCCGGGTTTTCCGGCCTGGCTCAAGTCCAACATCGCGCGGGCCGAAACACCGCCGCTTATGCGCCTCGGTGGGCGGACGCTTCGGCCCCGCGCCGCGGCGGCCTCGATCAGTGGCCCCAAATTGCGGCGGGACAAGCGCTCAGTGCGTCCAGGTGCCGCGGCGATCGGTGGCGAAGTTCTCGCCGTAGCCTTTGGGGCGAATATTGACGGCGCGCTTCTTGGGGTCGCGCACGATGGCCTCGATGCCATGCGCCTCGGCATAGGCCAGGGCCTCGTCCTTGGTGTCGAAGGTCAGGCGGACCTGGCTCTGGGTGTCGCTGCTGCTGGTCCAGCCCATCAGCGGGTCGACCTCGCGGCGGGACGCCGGGGCATATTCCAGCACCCAGTGCTGGCTGCGGGCATTGCCCGATTGCGTGACGGTGCGGGCGGGCTGATAGATACGTGCGCGCATGGCGGACCCTCCTTCGGATATCTGCGTATATCGGGCATCCTGCGGCCCGAGGCAAGCCCCGGCCGCCCCTTGCGCCCGGCCCCGAGCGTGCCACATTACTGGCGAAGGAGTGCCGCCCCATGCCCCATGCCCTGACCGCCAGGTCTGACCCCGACACGTACCTCGCCAACCCGGCCGAGGATGTGCGCAGCCGCGAAAAGCTCGAGGGCGGGCGGACCTTCGTCATGCAGACCGAGTTCAGCGCCGCCGGCGATCAGCCCACGGCCATCGCGGAACTGTCGCAGGGCGTGACGGACGGCGAGCGCGACCAGGTCCTGCTGGGGGCCACGGGCACCGGCAAGACCTTCACCATGGGCCGGGTGATCGAGGAAACCCAGCGCCCGGCCATCATCCTGGCCCCGAACAAGACGCTGGCCGCGCAGCTTTACGGCGAGTTCCGCAACTTCTTTCCCGACAACGCGGTGGAATACTTCGTCAGCTACTATGACTACTATCAGCCCGAGGCCTATGTGCCGCGGTCGGATACCTATATCGAGAAGGAATCCCAGATCAACGAACAGATCGACCGGATGCGCCACTCGGCCACCCGGGCGCTGCTGGAACGCGACGACGTCATCATCGTCGCCTCGGTGTCCTGCATCTACGGCATCGGCTCGGTCGAAACCTACGGCGCCATGACGCAGGACCTCAAGGTCGGCGGCGAATACGATCAGCGCCAGGTCATGGCCGACCTGATCGCCCAGCAATACAAGCGCAACGATCAGGCTTTTCAGCGCGGCACCTTCCGGGTACGCGGCGACAGCCTCGAGATCTTTCCCGCCCACCTGGAGGACCGCGCCTGGCGGCTGTCCTTCTTCGGCGAGGAGCTGGAGGCGATCACCGAATTCGACCCGCTGACCGGCGAGAAGACCGGCAGTTTCGACAAGATCCGGGTCTATGCCAATTCGCACTACGTCACGCCCAAGCCGACGATCCAGCAGGCCATCATCAACATCAAGAAAGAGCTGCGCCAGCGGCTCGATCAGCTTGTGGGCGAGGGCAAGCTGCTCGAGGCGCAGCGGTTGGAACAGCGCACCAACTTCGACCTCGAGATGCTCGAGGCCACGGGCGTCTGCAACGGGATCGAGAATTACTCGCGCTACCTGACGGGCCGTGCGCCTGGCGAGCCGCCCCCGACCCTGTTCGAGTTCATCCCCGACAACGCCATCGTCTTTGCCGATGAAAGCCACGTGTCGGTTCCCCAGATCGGCGGCATGTTCAAAGGCGACTACCGGCGCAAGTTCACCCTGGCCGAGCACGGCTTCCGCCTGCCGTCCTGCATGGACAACCGCCCCCTCAAGTTCGAGGAATGGGACGCCATGCGCCCGCAGTCGGTCTTCGTGTCGGCCACCCCCGCCAAATGGGAGCTGGAACAGACCGGCGGCGTCTTCACCGAACAGGTGATCCGGCCCACCGGCCTGCTGGACCCCGAGGTCGAGATTCGCCCCGTTGAGACCCAGGTCGACGACCTGCTCGACGAGATCCGACGCGTCGCCGCCGATGGCTATCGTGTGCTCGCGACGGTGCTGACCAAACGCATGGCCGAGGACCTGACGGAATATCTGCACGAACAGGGGATCAAGGTCCGCTACATGCACTCGGACATCGACACGATCGAGCGGATCGAGATTCTGCGCGACCTGCGGCTTGGGGCCTTTGACGTGCTGGTGGGCATCAACTTGCTGCGCGAAGGGCTGGACATCCCCGAATGCGGGCTCGTGGCGATCCTGGACGCCGACAAGGAGGGCTTCCTGCGCTCGGAAACCTCGCTGGTCCAGACCATCGGCCGCGCGGCGCGCAACGCCGAAGGCCGGGTCATCATGTATGCCGACCGCGTCACAGGATCGATGGACCGGGCCATGGGCGAGACCAACCGCCGCCGGGAAAAGCAGATCGCCTACAACACCGAACACGGCATCACGCCCGAGACGATCCGAAAGAACGTCGAGGACATCATGCAGGGCCTCTACAAGGGCGACGTGGACATGAACCGCGTGACGGCCAAGGTGGACGCGCCCCTGCACGGCGCCAACCTGGAGGCCCACCTGGACGGGCTGCGTGAGCAGATGCGGAAGGCCGCGGAGAACCTGGACTTCGAGGAAGCCGCCCGCCTGCGCGACGAGGTCAAGCGCCTGGAAACCGTGGACCTGATGGTCTCGGACGACCCGCTGGCCCGGCAACAGGCCGTCGACAAGGCCGTGGACAACGCCGCCAAGGCCGAGGGCCGGTCAACCGCCGGGCGCCCGGGCCAACGCGGTGGGACTGCGGGGCGGAAGGGAAAGAAGTGAGTACTGCCCTGTAATCCAAAACGCCAGTGGCGTAGGGCTTTGCCCCATTGACAGCGCGGTGCTGTGTCGCCCTGGCACAATGGTCATGGCTCATACCCACCGCGCCCGGCTCGGCCCCACTGGGCGCTTTTCCCCGGCGGGGGGATGCGCTACACCGCGCCACAAGTGCCACCATGCCCCTGGGGACCCCATGAAATTCACGCTGTCCTGGTTGAAGGAACATCTCGAAACGACCGCCTCCACCGAGGAGATCTGTGCGGCACTGACCGATCTTGGCCTCGAGGTCGAGGGGGTCGAGAACCCCGCTGAGCGGCTCGGGGCCTTTACCCTGGCCCGGGTGAAATCGGCCGAGCAGCACCCAGATGCTGATCGCCTGCGTGTTTGTAATGTCGAGACCGACGAGGGCGAGCGGCAGATCGTCTGCGGCGCCCCCAACGCCCGTGCAGGCATCACCGTCGTGCTGGCCAAGCCGGGCGACTACGTGCCCGGGATCGACACGACCCTGTCGGTGGGCAAGATTCGCGGCGTGGAAAGCCATGGCATGATGGCCTCGGAACGCGAACTGGAACTGAGCGATGAACACGATGGGATCATCGAGCTTCCGTCCGGCGAAGTGGGCCAGAAATTCACCGACTGGCTGGCCGCCAATGACCCCGGCAAGGTCGACCCGGTGATCGAGATCGCCATCACCCCCAACCGCCCTGATGCGCTGGGCGTGCACGGGATTGCCCGCGACCTGGCCGCGCGCGGGCTGGGCAACCTCAAGCCGCTGTCTGTGGAACCGGTGCCCGCCGCCTTCGCATGCCCGGTGTCGGTGACCATCGACGCCGACACGACAGAGCAGGCGCCGGTCTTCTTTGGCCGCCTGATCCGGGGGGTGAAGAACGGCCCCAGTCCCGACTGGTTGCAACAGCGGCTGACGGCCATAGGGCTGCGGCCGATTTCCTTCCTCGTGGATGTGACAAACTGGTTCACCTACGACCTGAACCGCCCGCTGCACGTCTTTGACGCCGACAAGATCACTGGCGACACTCTGCGGCTGTCCCGCGCCAAGGGGGACGAGACCCTGACCGGGCTGGACGAGAAGGCCTATACCTTCCCCGAAGGCGCGACCGTCATTTCCGATGCCGAGGGCCCCGAGAGCATCGCCGGGGTCATGGGGGGGCTGCGCACCGGCTGCACGGATGAGACCGTGAATGTTTTCGTCGAAGCCGCCTATTTCGACCCGATCCGAACGGCCCACACGGGCCGTGCGATGAAGATCAACTCAGACGCGCGCTATCGCTTTGAACGCGGGATCGACCCTGTGTTCACGCCCAAGGGGCTGGAGCATGCCGTGCGGATGATCCTGGATCACGCGGGGGGCGAGGCTTCCGAAGTTGTGAAGGCGGGCGAGATTCCCGATGTGTCGCGGGCCTACACGCTGAACACCGCGCGATGTTCGTCGCTTGTGGGGATGGACATTCCCGCCGAGACCCAGCGCGACACGCTCACGGCGCTGGGCTTCAGGCTGCAGGGCGACATGGCCCATGTACCCAGCTGGCGGCCCGATGTGCAGGGCGAGGCCGACCTGGTGGAGGAGGTCGCCCGCATCGCCTCGCTGACCAAGCTTCAAGGCAGGCCCATGCCAAGGGCGCGCGCCGGGGTGCCCGCGCCGGTGCTGACCCCCATGCAGAAACGCGAGCAGATGGCCCGGCGCACCACGGCGGCGCTGGGCTACAACGAATGCGTGAGCTATAGCTTCATCGACAAGGCGGCGGCGACGCTCTTTGGGGGTGGCGACGACGCGACCATGCTGGAAAACCCGATCTCGTCGGAAATGTCGCACATGCGTCCCGCGCTGCTGCCTGGCCTGTTGCAGGCCGCCGCGCGGAACCAGGCGCGCGGGATGCCCGACATGGCGCTTTTCGAGGTGGGCGATGCCTTTCACGGCGGCGAACCCGGGGAACAGCGGATGCTGGTCACCGGTCTGCTGGTCGGTCGGACCACGCCCAAGGACGTGCACGGCGCCTCGCGCCCGGTGGATATCTATGACGCCAAGGCCGATGCCGAGGCGGTGCTTGCGGCCATGGGGGCGCCGGCCAAGGTCCAGATCCTGCGCGAGGCCGAGGCCTGGTGGCACCCGGGCCGGCACGGCATGATCTGCCTCGGCCCGAAAAAGGTGCTTGGCGTCTTCGGTGAACTGCACCCGAAGGTGCTGCGCGCGCTGGACGTGAAAGGCCCTGCCGTGGGCTTCACGCTGTGGCCCGATGAAATTCCCCTGCCGCGCAAGGCGCAAGCCAGCCGCGGCGCGCTGCATGTACCGGACCTGCAGGCGGTGGAACGAGATTTCGCCTTTGTCGTCGATGCGACCGTCGAGGCGCTGACGCTGGTCAATGCCGCCGCGGGGGCCGACAAGGCACTGATCGAAAGCGTGCGGGTCTTTGACGAATTCATCGGCGGATCGCTGGGCGAGGGCAAGAAATCCCTTGCCATAACGGTGCGGATGCAACCCAGCGACAAGACCCTGACCGAGACGGACATCGAAGCGGTCAGCGCCCGCATCGTCGAAAAGGTACAAAAGGCCACGGGCGGCGAACTGCGCGGCTGATCATTTTGAAGGAGAATATCATGCTCAGGGTTTACCTGTCCGGCGAAATCCACACCGACTGGCGCGACCAGATCATCGAGGGGGCCGAGGGGCTGGACGTCAGCTTCGACAGTCCGGTGACGGACCACGGCGCCTCGGATGATTGCGGTGTCGCGATCCTAGGTGCCGAGGAAAACAAGTACTGGCACGACCACAAGGGCGCTATGGTAAACGCGATCCGTACTCGTAAGGGCATTGCCGATGCGGATGTGGTGGTTGTGCGTTTCGGCGAGAAATACAAGCAGTGGAACGCCGCATTTGATGCAGGGCAGGCGGCTGCCCTCGGCAAGTCGCTGATCGTTCTACAACAGCCCGAGCATGACCATGCGCTCAAGGAAGTCGATGCCGCCGCGCTGGCCGTGGCGCGCGATCCGGGGCAGGTGGTGCAGATCCTGCGCTATGTCCTGACCGGGCAACTGCCCGGGTGATCGGGCGGCGGGCGCGGACAGGCCGCGCCCGCGCGCGCTTCAGCCGCCGATCTTGTCCTGCGTCTTCGTCTCGAAATCGCTGGCGTCGTGGCGCTCGTGCAGCTGCATCTCGGGGTCGCCGAAGGGCCGGTTGACCATGCGGCCCCGTTGCACGGCCGGCCGGGCATCGATCGCCTTGGCCCAGCGCATGACGTTCGAGTAGCTGGTCACGTCCAGGAACTCGGCCGCGTCATAGAGCCGCCCGAGGACCAACTGCCCGTACCAGGGCCAGATCGCCATGTCGGCGATGGTGTAATCCTCTCCGGCAATGAAGGTCTTGCTGGCCAGCTCGCGGTCCAGAACGTCAAGCTGGCGCTTGGTCTCCATGGCGAAGCGGTTGATGGGGTATTCCATCTTTTCCGGGGCGTAGGCATAGAAATGGCCAAAGCCGCCGCCGACATAGGGCGCGCTGCCCATCTGCCACATCAGCCAGTTCATCACCTCGACCCGCGCCGGGCCGCTGGCGGGCAGGAAGGCGCCGAAGGTCTCGGCCAGGTGGATCAGGATCGAACCACTCTCGAAGACGCGCAGCGGTTCTGGTCCGGTGCGGTCCACCAGCGCGGGGATCTTGGAATTCGGATTGATGTCGACGAAGCCCGATCCGAACTGGTCGCCTTCGCCGATATCGATCAGCCAGGCGTCATACTCGGCCCCCGCGTGGCCGGTGGCCAGCAGTTCCTCGAACATGACCGTGACCTTGACGCCGTTCGGCGTGGCCAGCGAATAGAGCTGGTAGGGATGCACACCGACCGGCAGATCCTTGTCATGGGTCGGGCCGGCGATGGGGCGGTTCGTGCTGGCGAAGCGGCCGCCGTTCTCGCTGTCCCAGGTCCAGACCCGAGGCGGGGTGTAGGTGTCGGTCATCGAGGACTCCTGTCATATCAGTGTTGCCGCGAACGTAACCACACGGCATGCCAATGCAAGGTTCACCCGCGCACAACTTTCTGTGGGGAAATGACATCGATCCCCAGCGCCTTGCCCACGGCGTAGTAGGTCAACTGCCCGGCATGGATGTTCAGCCCGGCCAGAAGGTGCTCGTCCTCGGCGCAGGCCTGCCGCCAGCCCTTGTCGGCCAGCGCCAGCATGAAGGGCATTGTGGCGTTGCCCAGTGCAATGGTCGAGGTGCGCGCCACGGCCCCGGGCATGTTGGCGACGCAGTAATGCATGATGCCGTCGACCTCGTAGATCGGGTCGGCATGGGTGGTCGCCCGCGAGGTCTCGAAACAGCCGCCCTGGTCGATGGCCACGTCAACCAGCGCCGCGCCGGGTTTCATGGTGGACAACTGGTCGCGACTGATCAGCTTGGGCGCGGCGGCACCGGGGATCAGGACCGCGCCGATCACCATGTCGGCCTCGGCCACCAGATCGGCGGTATCGCCCTTCGAGGCGTAGGCGGTCTTGAACACGCCGCGCAGCGTGTCGTCGAGGTAGCGCAGGCGGGGCAGGGACATGTCCAGCACGGTCACATCCGCGCCCATGCCTGCGGCCACGCGCGCCGCCTGGGTGCCGACCACGCCGCCACCGATCACCACGATACGCGCCGGGGCGACACCGGGCACACCTCCCAGAAGCACGCCGCGCCCGCCATTGGCCTTTTGCAGGGTCCAACTACCCACCTGGGGGGCCAGCTTGCCGGCGACCTCGGACATGGGCGCCAGAAGCGGCAGGCCGCCGGCGCGATCCGTCACGGTTTCATAGGCGATGGCGGTGCAGCCGCTGTCGAGAAGGTCGCGGGTCTGTTCCGGGTCGGGGGCCAGGTGCAGATAGGTGAACAACAACTGCCCCTTGCGCAGCATCGCCCGTTCGTTGGCCTGGGGTTCCTTGACCTTCACGATCATGTCGGCGGTCGCGAAGATTTCCGCGGCGGTATCGACCGTGCGCGCCCCGGCCGCGTGATAATCCGCGTCAGCGAACCCCGCGCCCAGCCCCGCCCCGGCCTGCACGGTGACCTCGTGGCCATGGGCCGTGGCTTCGCGTGCGGCGTTCGGGGTCAGGCCGACCCGGAATTCCTGCGGCTTGATCTCGGTGGGACATCCGATATGCATGATTTTCCTCCTCGTATCAGGGTGCAGGATCGCGCCGATAAAATGCAAATTCTTGGGGATTCCTTTGCCATTTTCGCTCTTTGGCGGTACGGACTTGCACCGAATGACACCTTTCCGGGAAATTCTCTCGCATGTCGATGAACGAGACCGACCGCCGCCTCCTGAACGCGCTCCAACGTCGGGGGCGGCTGTCCAACACGGAATTGTCCGAGGCGGTGAACCTGTCGCCCTCGGCCTGCCATCGCAGGGTGCAGCGCCTCGAACGGGAGGGGTACATCAGCGGCTACGTCGCTCTTCTGGACCCGGGCAAGGTCAATCGGCGGACGATCGTCTTTGTCGAGATCACCCTATCGGCCCAGGCCGACGACTTGCTCGATGCCTTCGAGAAGGCCGTCGCCCGCGTACCGGAAGTGCTGGAATGCCACCTGATGGCAGGGTCAGCGGACTATCTGCTCAAGGTCGTGGCCGAGGATGCCGAGGATTTCGCCCGGCTGCACCGCCGCGCGCTGACCCGCCTGCCGGGGGTGCAGGGGATGCAGTCGTCCTTTGCCCTGCGCACCGTGCGCCAGACCACCGCGCTGCCGCTCTAGCATGTCGCAGGCGGACAGCTTTCACCCGGTGCGCCACACGATCCAGCAGCTCGAGGTTCTGGAGCGCGAAGAGCAGATCACCCTGGGCACGATGATCGAGGCCTTCGGGCCGACCTCCTTCGTTCCGGCGCTCATGGTTCCCGCCATCCTCGTCGTCTCGCCGCTGTCGGGCATTCCGCTGTTTTCGACCGTCTGCGGTCTGTCGATCGCACTGATTTCCTTGCAGATGGTCTTTGCCCGCCGGGCGGTCTGGCTGCCGCAGGTCCTGCTGCAGCGCCGGATCGACCCGCAACGCCTGCGTGCGGCCATGCGGCGCATGCGCGGGCTGGCCGACCGGTTGGACCATTTCGCAAAGGATCGCCTGCGCGTGCTGGTCCAGCCGCCCGGCAACCGCCTGCCGCAGACCATGTGCGTGGTTTCGGGCGGATCGATGCCGATTCTGGAACTGGTGCCGTTTTCGTCCTCCATCCTCGGGATGGCGGTGCTGAGCTGCTCGGTGGCCTTCATTGCCCGTGACGGGCTGTTTGTCTTCGTCGGCGCCGGGTTCATGGCGCTGGCGGCGGCGGTGCCGGTCTACGTGCTGACGAGCTTCGGGGGCTAGGTACGCTTCGGGGCGACAAACCGGCGGCACGGCCGGCGGCGACAGCCCTGCCCCCCTGAAAAAACGACAAACCCCCGGGGCGGGGCCGCGGGGGTCGTCACTTCGTGTCGGAAAAGGCCTGGGGGCTGCTTACAGCATACCTTCGCGCTGGGCCTTCTTGCGCGCGAGTTTGCGCTGACGGCGAATCGCCTCGGCTTTCTGGCGTGCCTTCTTTTCGGACGGCTTCTCGAAGTGCTGACGCAGCTTCATTTCACGGAAGACGCCTTCGCGCTGAAGCTTTTTCTTCAGGGCACGGAGAGCCTGATCGACGTTGTTGTCGCGGACGCTTACCTGCATGTGGTTTTCACCACCTTTCTAGGGTTGGGGTTACAAGGATTTGCAGGAAGTGGCGATGTAGCAAAGTCCTTCTATCTTGTCTAGGGTGCACCAGACCGAACAGGAGACCGCCATGCACCATCCCACGCCGGACGCCGAGACCCTGAAATTGCTGGAGGCCATCGTGCCCCATGTCGTCTTCGACGGCTGGAGCGAGCAGGCCTTCCGCGCCGCCTGTGCGGACCTCGAGATGCCGGCGGACCATGCCCGCCTGTTGTGTCCACGCGGGGCCGTGGACCTGGCCATCCTGTTCCACCGGGAAGGCGACCAGCGCATGGTCGAGATGCTGGATGCCGCCGATCTGTCGCAGATGCGGTTCCGCGAGAAGGTGGCCCATGCGATCCGCCTGCGCCTGCAGGCCGCCGGTGACAAGGAGGCCGTGCGCCGGGGGGTCACGCTCTTCTCGCTGCCGCACATGGCGCCCGAGGGGTCGGGCCTGATCTGGGGCACCGCCGATGCGATCTGGACGGCGCTGGGCGACACCTCCGAGGATGCCAACTGGTACACCAAGCGCGGCACGCTCTCGGCCGTCTACGGGTCGGTGGTTCTGTTCTGGTTGGGCGACACCAGCCCCGACGACATGGACACCGAGGCCTTCATCGACCGCCGGATCGAGTACGTCATGCGATTCGAGAAGGTCAAGGCGGCGGTCAATGACAACCCGCTGCTCAAGCCGCTGACCGTGCCGCTGGGCAAGCTGGCCGCGCGGGTCAGGGCGCCGCGCAGCGCGCCCGACGATCTGCCCGGGCGCTGGGCCGAGCCGCGCTAGGCTTGCGCCGGGAGCGGCCTGCGGTAAGTCTGGGGCCAATCAACAGGAGGCCCCATGCGTGTTGTCGAAATCCGAAATCCCGGCGGACCCGAGGTCCTGACTCCGGCCACCCGTGACCTGCCGCAGCCCGGCCCGGGCGAGGTGCGCATCAAGGTGGCCTATGCCGGGGTGAACCGGCCCGACGCGCTGCAACGGGCGGGGCTTTACAACCCGCCGCCCGGCGCCTCGGACTTGCCGGGCCTCGAGGCTGCGGGCGAGATCAGCGCACTGGGAACGGGCGTCACCGATTGGGCGCTGGGCGATCCTGTCTGCGCCCTGCTGCCCGGTGGCGGCTATGCCGAAGAGGTGCTGACCCCCGCTGCCCATTGCCTGCATGTGCCCGATGGCCTGTCGCTCAAACAGGCGGCCTGCCTGCCGGAAACCTTCTTTACCGTCTGGTCCAATGTCTTTCAGCGTGGCGGCCTGCAGGCGGGCGAGCGGTTCCTTGTGCACGGTGGGTCCTCCGGCATCGGCACCACGGCGATCCAGCTGGCCCATGTCATGGGCGCGCGGGTCTTCACCACCGCCGGGTCCGACGAGAAATGCGCGGCCTGCCGAGACCTGGGCGCGGCGCGGGCGATCAACTATCGCGAGGAGGATTTCGTCGAGATCATGAGGGGCGAGGGCGGCGCGCACCTGATCCTCGACATGGTGGGCGGCGACTACCTGCCGCGCAACGTCAAGGCGCTGGCGGACGAGGGGCGGCTGGTCCAGATCGCCTTCCTGCAGGGGCCCAAGGTCGCATTGAACTTCGCCCAGGTGATGATGCGGCGGCTGACCATCACCGGCAGCACCCTGCGCCCGCAGTCCGATCACGCCAAGGCCGAAATGGCCCGGGCGCTGCGCGACCAGGTCTGGCCGCTGCTGGAGGCCGGCCGCATCGCCCCGGCCATGGACCAGGAATTCCCGCTCGAGCAGGCCGCCGCGGCCCATGCCCGCATGGAAAGCAGCGCCCACATCGGCAAGATCGTCCTGCAGGTCGGCTAGGTGTTTGATCCCACGGTTTGGTGGTGCGATCCTTTCGAAATGGGACAAATTCGTCACGGGTGCGCCACGACCACGCACGCCGTCCGAGTTGCAATACAGCGATCGCAAGCTTCGACCGCGGCGTTGAGCCGGGAGCTTGGTATCAACCCCAAGACGGTTGCGAAGTGGCGCAAGCGGGCGACGGTCGAGGATCAGAAGACCGGCCCGAGGGAGCCGCACTCCATGGTCCTGACCGAGGCGGAGGAGGCGATGATCGTTGCCTTCCGGCGGCACACGCTGCTGCCGCTGGATGACTGTCTCTATGCCCTTCAGACAACAATCCCGCACCTGACGCGCTCGGCGTTGCACCGCTGTCTGTAGCGGCATGGCATCTCTCGCCTGCCGGACGTCGGTGGGGACAAACCAAAGCGCCAGAAGTCCAAGCGCTACCCGATCGGCTTCTTCCACATCGACATCGCCGAGGTGCAGACCGCCGAGGGAAAGCTTTATCTCTTCGTGGGCATCGACCGGACGAGCAAGTTCGCGGTGACCCAACTCGTCGAGAAGGCCGACAGGCGCACCGCATGGGAGTTCCTTCAGCACATGCTGGAGGCCGTGCCCTACCAGGTCCACACGATCCTGACCGATAATGGCATCCAGTTCGCTGAACAGCCGAGGAACCGGAACACGATCATCTCCCGGCCGATGCGCTTCGACATGATCTGCGAGGCGAACGGGATCGAGCATCGGTTGACCAAGCCCAACCATCCGTGGACCAATGGCTTGGTCGAGAGGATGAACCGCACGATCAAGGACGCGACAGTCAAGCGCTTCCACTACGACAGCCACGATCAGCTACGCACGCACCTAACAGATTTCATGGCAGCCGACAATTTCGCCCGGCGGCTCAAAACTCTGGGCGGCGTCACGCCATACGAATACATATGCAAGATCTGGACTTCAGCGCCGGATCGATTCATCCTCGACTCGATCCACCAGATGCTGGGACTGAACACCTAGCCGACCTGCCCCCGCATGCCGCCGGTCTGGCCTCGGTCCAGCAGCATGTGGTCGAGGATCACCGCAGCCATCATGGCTTCGCCCACGGGCACCGCACGGATGCCGACGCAGGGGTCATGTCGGCCCTTTGTGACGACCTCGGTCGGGCTGCCGTCGGTTCTGATGGAGCGGCGTGGCGAGAGGATCGAACTGGTTGGCTTCACGGCGAAACGCAGGATGATTTCCTGCCCCGTGCTGATCCCGCCAAGGATGCCGCCGGCGTGGTTGCTGGAATACTCCGGGCCGGTCTCGCCCATGAAGATCTCGTCGGCGTTGTCGCGGCCGGTCAGCCCCGCCGCGGCCAGGCCTTCGCCGATCTCGACCCCCTTGACGGCATTGATGCTCATCATCGCGGCGGCCAGGTCGGTGTCCAGCTTGCCATAGACCGGCGCGCCGATCCCGGCGGGCACGCCCCGCGCCACCACCTCGATCATGGCGCCGACCGAGTTGTGGTCGTCCTTGCGCAGCCAGTTCAGGTAGTCGGTCCATTCGGCGACGGCCTGCGGGTCGGGGCACCAGAAATCGTTGTCCTCGATGGCGTCCCATTCGAAGCGGGTGCGGTCGATGGTCTTTTCGCCCATCTGGACCATGTAGCCCTTGATCTCGATCCCGGGGACCAATTGCCCGATCGCTGCGCGCGCCACGCCACCGGCGGCCACGCGGGCCGCCGTTTCGCGGGCCGAACTGCGTCCGCCGCCGCGATAGTCCCGCAGCCCGTATTTCTGGTGATACGTGATGTCCGCATGACCGGGGCGGAAGGTCCGGGCGATCTCGCCGTAGTCCTTCGACCGCTGGTCGGTGTTGCGGATCATCAGCTGGATCGGTGTGCCGGTCGTCGTGTCATCGAAAACGCCTGACAGGATCTCCACCGCATCGGGTTCGTTGCGCTGGGTGGTCATCTTGTTCTGGCCGGGGCGGCGCCGGTCCAGCCAGTGCTGGATCGTCGCCGCTGTCAGAGGCACGCCCGGCGGGCAACCATCGACCGTGGCGCCGAGGGCCGGGCCGTGGCTTTCGCCCCAGGTGGTGACGCGGAAAAGATGACCGTAGGTGTTCAGGCTCATATCGGGCGCTCCCTTGATCTGCCCCGTCTAGCGGGCAGGGGCGCCCTTGCCAAGCCCGGCCGCAGGGCCTAGGTTCCACCCTACCTCGGGGTGCCCGCAAGGGCTGAGATGCATGGCGCGAACCCGTTGAACCTGAACCGGTTAAGACCGGCGGAGGGAAGGTGTTGAGCGATCCTCAATCCCCGACGTCCGTCCGGCGATATGGAGGATGCAAATGAAGACCGCCCTTTCCGTCATCGCAGGACTTCTGGCCACGAGTGCCGTGGCGCAGGACAATGTGCTGACAGTTTACACCTATGAAAGTTTCGTCACCGAATGGGGCCCCGGCCCGGTGATCGAGGAAGCCTTCGAGGCCACCTGCGACTGCGACCTGCAATTCGAGGCGGCGGGCGATGGGGCCGCGCTGTTGTCGCGGCTGCAACTGGAAGGTCCGCGCACCGAGGCCGACATCGTGCTGGGACTGGACACCAACCTGACGGCGGCGGCGCGGGAGACCGGCCTGTTCGCGGAACACGGGATCACGCCCGAGCTGGACCTGCCCGTGGACTGGGCCGACGATCACTTCCTGCCCTTCGACTGGGGCTATTTCGCCTTCGTTGGCAATGCCGGCGACCCGGCGCCCGACTCGTTGCGAGCACTGGCCGACAGCGACATCTCGATCGTCATCCAGGACCCGCGCTCGTCCACGCCGGGGCTGGGCCTGCTGATGTGGGTCAAGACCATCTATGGCGATGAGGCCCCCGCGTTGTGGCAGGACCTGTCCGACAACATCGTGACGGTCACGCCCGGCTGGTCCGAGGCCTATGGCCTGTTCCTGGAAGGTGAGGCCGACGCGGTGCTGTCCTACACGACCTCGCCCGCCTATCACCTGATCGCCGAGGAGGACGACAGCAAGGTGGCCTGGGCCTTCGACGAGGGGCATTACATGCAGGTCGAGGTGGCCGGAAAAGTTGCCGGCACCGATGTCCCCGACCTGGCAGATCAGTTCATGGCCTTCATGCTGACCGATGCCTTTCAGTCGGCCATCCCGACGACCAACTGGATGTATCCGGCCGTGGTGCCCGAGGGCGGCCTGCCCGCGGGTTTCGAGACGCTGATCGAACCGGACAAGGCCCTGCTTCTGGATACGGAAGAAGCGGCCGCCATGCGTGATGCGGCGCTTGAGGAATGGCGCGCAGCGCTGGCGCAATAGTGGCGCTTTTCGTGCTGTCCTTGATCGCGGTCCCCCTCGGGGCCGTGATCTGGACAGCCGGGGGAATGTCCGGGCTGGGCGCCGCCGATTGGGCGGCGTTCCGCTTTACCATATGGCAGGCGCTGGTCTCGGCGGTGCTGAGCGTGGCTCTGGCCATTCCCATCGCCGGTGCCCTGGCCCGGCGGCGGTTCCGGGGGCGCGCCGCGCTGATCACGCTGCTGGGTGCGCCCTTCGTCCTGCCGGTGATCGTTGCGGTCATGGGACTGCTGGCCATTTTCGGGCGCTCGGGGCTGATCAATGGCGCTCTGGGCGGGCTGGGACTGCCGCCTGTCTCGATCTATGGCGCGCAGGGTGTGATCCTCGCTCATGTCTTCTTCAACCTGCCGCTTGCGGTGCGGATGCTGCTGCACGGCTGGCTGGCCATCCCGGCGGAGCGTTTCCGCGTGGCCGCGCAGTTGGGCCAACCGGTGTGGCGGTTGCTCGAATGGCCCATGCTGCGGCGCGCAATGCCGGGGGCCTTTGCCGTGATATTCCTTGTCTGCACCACCAGTTTTGCTGTCGCCCTGATCCTGGGCGGCGGGCCGAAGGCGACGACGCTGGAACTGGCGATCTACCAGGCGGTG
This sequence comes from Roseovarius halophilus (ex Wu et al. 2025), assembly GCF_047086965.1. Taxonomy (NCBI): domain Bacteria; kingdom Pseudomonadati; phylum Pseudomonadota; class Alphaproteobacteria; order Rhodobacterales; family Roseobacteraceae; genus Roseovarius; species Roseovarius halophilus (ex Wu et al. 2025). The sequence goes on from NZ_JBKOTX010000038.1 coordinate 19,861, forward strand.
CGCTTCGAATTCGACCTTGGGGGGGCCGCGACGCTGGCGCTGGTGCAGCTTGGCGTCTGCGTGGTCGCCCTCGGCGCTCTTCTCCTGGTGGATGTGCCCGATGCGCTGGGCGCCGGGCTGGATCGGACGGTCGATCGCTGGGATGGGTCGCTGGGCAGGGATGCGGCGGTTCTGATAGCGGCGGCGCTGTTCCTGTTGCTGCCCATGGGCGCGATCCTTGTGGCCGGCCTGCCGGGCCTGGGGCAGATGCCCGGCTCGGTCCTGCTGGCGGCGAGCCGGTCGATACTGGTCGCCCTGGTCTCGATGGTGCTTTGCATTGGGCTGGCCCTCGCCATTGTCACCCATGGCACGGGCTGGTCGCGGGCGGTGGCGGTGGTGCCGCTCTCGATGACGGCGTTGGTACTGGGCACGGGTCTTTTCATCGTGGTCTTTCCCTTTGTTCGACCTGCGAGCGTGGCCTTGCCAGTCACGGCGCTGATGAATGCCCTTTTCGCGCTGCCCTTTGCGGTGCGTATCCTGGCGGTGGCGCGAGACGATGCCGAGGTGCAGTTCGGACGGCTGGCCGATGGGCTGGGCCTGCAGGGCTGGGCGCGGATGCGGCTGTTGATTCTGCCGCGCATCCGGCGCCCGCTGGGTTTTGCCGCCGGGCTGGCCGCGGCGCTGTCCATGGGCGACCTGGGGGTGATCACGCTGTTCGCCTCGGGCGGGCAGGAGACCTTGCCGCTGGCCATGTTCCGCCTCATGGGGGCCTACCAGACCGAGGCCGCCGCGGGCGCGGCGCTGCTGCTTGTCACGCTCAGTCTGGGGATGTTCTGGATGTTCGACCGAGGAGGCCGCGTTGGCACTGACGCTTGAGGATATCGTGCTCGCGCAGGGTGGGTTCGAACTGCGCGCCGATCTGTCTGTTGATGCTGGTGATTTCACGGCGCTGCTGGGGCCCTCCGGCGCGGGAAAATCCACCGTGCTGAATGCCATTGCCGGGTTCCTGCCGCTGGCCTCCGGGGCCCTGCGCTGGGACGGCGCCCGGATCGACAGCCTTCCGCCCGGCGCCCGGCCGGTGGCGATGCTGTTTCAGGACAACAACCTGTTCCCGCATCTGGATGTGGGGCGCAACCTGGCCCTGGCACTGACGACCCGGTCGCGCGCCTCTCTCGAAGAGACGCGCCGCGTGGAAGAGGCGCTGACCCGTGTCGGCCTGGGCGGGATGGGCGCGCGGATGCCGGGCACCCTGTCGGGGGGGCAGCAAAGCCGGGCGGCGCTGGCGCGCGTGCTTTTGCAGGACAAGCCCCTCGTGCTTCTGGATGAACCCTTCGCCGCCCTCGGCCCGGGGCAGCGGCAGGACATGATGGACCTGTGCCGCGATGTGCTGGGCGGGGCCGGGCGCACGGTGCTCTTTGTCAGCCACGACCCCGAGGATGCGGCCCGGGCCGATTCGATCTGCGTGGTTGATGAGGGCCGGATGGCGCCGCCCCGCCCGGTTGCCGAGGTTCTGGACAACCCTTCCAGCCCCCTGCGCGCCTACCTGGGTAAATGAAAAGGCCCGCCGGTTGGGCGGGCCTTGGGTTTGTCTCATGCTGTAGGGGCGTCAGTCCTTGCGGGCGGTCTTCTTGTGCGGCGCCCAGATGCGCTTGTTGGTCATGTAGAGCAGCACGGCCAGCACGGTCAGGAAGATGACGCCGGTCAGGCCGGCCTGCTTGCGGGCCATCATCTTGGGTTCGGCTGTCCACATGAGGAAGGCGGCGACATCCTCGGCCTGCTGCTCGATGGTCGCTTCGGTGCCATCGGCATAGACGACACCTTCGTCGTAGAGCGGCGGTGCCATGTTGATGTAGCCGCCAGCGTAGGCGTCGTTCTCGTAAAGCAGGGTGCCCGCCTCGTCCTTGGTCTCGCCGGTGTAGCCGGTCAGCAGCGAGGCAATGTATTCCGGCCCACCCATGCCGTTGACCAGTTGCGAGATACCGGTGCCGTAGGGGCCGCTGAACCCGGCGCGGGCCTTGGCCATCAGTGACAGGTCCGGCGCGCCCTGCGTATCGTTGGCCGGGAAATGGTCGGACGGGGTCAGGGTTTTCTGGTCGCCCGTGTCGGGGTCGATCAGGTCCTGGTTCTCTGGCGCGTCGAAGTCGCTTAGAAAGAACTGTTCCGCGTAGGCGCGCATCTGGTCTTCGGGTAGGTCCGGGCCGCCCGCGTCGCTGAGGTTGCGGAAGTTGACGAACTTGAGACCGTGACAGGCCGAGCAGACCTCGGTGTAGATCTGCAGGCCGCGTTGCAGTTGGAATTGGTCGTAAGACCCGAAGGGCCCTTCGAAGGAGAAGGCGTAGTCGGTGATCTTGGTGCCTTCGGCACCCGCGGCGCTGGCCCCGGTGGCCAGGCCGAGGGTGACGGCTGCGGTAAGGGAGAGTGTGCGGATCATTGTTGCGCGGTCCTTTCTCACTCGGCCGGCGTGGCGGCGGGGCTGCCCGACGCGTCTTCGGAGCCGTAGTGGGCGTTGAAGTCCTCTTCGATCGTGGCCGGCGGGGTCTCCGGCTTCTCGATCACGCCAAGCAGCGGCAGGATGATCAGGAAGTAGGCGAACCAGTAGGCCGAGCCAATCAGGGCGATGATCGGGTAGATGCCCTCGGCCGGCATGGCCCCGGCCCACATCAGGACAATGAAGTCCACGACCAGCAGGGCGAACCACCACTTGAACATCGGGCGATAGCGGCCCGACCGCACCGAGGAAGTGTCCAGCCAGGGCGCCAGTGCCATGACGACGATCGCGCCGAACATCGCCAGCACGCCGAAGAACTTGGCGTCGATGATCCCGAAAGAGATCCATTCGGCGAACATCACCACCCAGACGTCCGCGGTGAACGAGCGCAGGATCGCGTAAAAGGGCAGGAAGTACCACTCCGGCACGATGTGCGAGGGTGTCACGAGCGGGTTGGCCTCGACGTAGTTGTCGGGATGGCCGAGGTAGTTGGGCATGAAGCCGACCACGGCGACGAAGACGGCCAGGATAATCGCCAGCGCGAAGAGATCCTTGATCACGAAGTAGGGCCAGAACGGCAGCGTGTCCTTCTCGGCCTCGGCCTTCGACGTGCGGCGCACCTCGACCCCGGTGGGGTTGTTGTTGCCGGTCGAGTGGAAGGCCCAGATGTGCACGATGACCAGCCCCGCCATGATGAAGGGAAGCAGGTAGTGCAACGAGAAGAACCGGTTCAACGCCGGCTGACCCACCGACGACGCGCCGAGCAGCCAGGTCTGGATCGCCTCGCCGACGAAGGGGATGGCGCCGAACAGACCGGTGATGACGGCGGTGCCGTGGAACGACATCTGTCCCCAGGGCAGCACGTAGCCCATGAAGGCGGTGCCCATCATCAGCAGGTAGATCAGCATGCCGATGATCCAGGTGACCTCGCGCGGGGCCTTGTAGGACCCGTAGTAGAGGCTGCGGAAGATGTGCAGGTAGACCGCCACGAAGAACAGCGAAGCTCCGTTCATGTGGAAATAGCGGATCATGTGTCCGGCGTTCACGTCGCGCATGATGTGCTCGACGCTGGAAAAGGCCATGTCCACATGCGGGGTGTAGTGCATCACCAGCACCACGCCGGTGGCGATCTGCAGCACCAGGCAGAACGTCAGGACGATCCCCCAGATCCACATCCAGTTCAGGTTCTTGGGCGTGGGAATCGTCAGGGTGTCGTGCAGTAGCCCGATGATCGGCAAGCGGCCCTCGAGCCACTTGGCCCCGCCGGACTTCGGTTCGTAGTGATCGTGTGGGATTCCGGACATTCTCGGTTCTCCTTAACCCAGCTGGATGGTCACGTCGTCGACGAAGGATGCGACGGGGATTGGAAGGTTTCTCGGGGCCGGCCCTTGACGGATGCGGCCCGAAGCGTCGTAGTGCGACCCGTGGCAGGGGCAGAACCAGCCCTCGAAGTCGCCGGCATTGTTGCCCAGCGGCACGCAGCCAAGGTGCGTGCAGACTCCCATCTGGACCAGCCATTCGCCGGACTCGTCGAGGGTGCGGTTTTCGTCCAGCGCCGCGGCCTCGGTGCCGAGGTTCTCGTTGCGGGCCATCGGATCGGGCAGGCTTTCGACATCGCCGTCAAGGCTGCGCGCGCGGGCGATTTCCTCTTCGGTGCGGCGGCGGATGAACACCGGCTTGCCCTGCCAGAGGACGGTCATCTGGCTGCCCGTCGAGATGGTGCTGATATCGACCCGGATCGAGGCCAGAGCCAGCACGTCCGCCGAGGGGTTCATCTGGTCGACCAGCGGCCAGACAGCGGCACCGGTCACGACGGCACCGGCACCGCCGGTCGCGTAGTAGATGAAGTCGCGGCGGGTTCCTTGAGGGTCGTCTGCGTTTGACACGGTGTTCATCTCCGATTCTCTTCGGGCCCGGCACGGGGCCACTCGCACAAGCCAAGGGTGCTCTGACGAGCCCCATTCGTGTCGCTTCTAGCGGCACAATCCGGCGCAGTCCAGTTTCCAATCGGTCGCATGTACGAGATGCGGCACCGGCTGTGCCCGTCCAGAGGGCCAAATTGTCGCGATACTACCGGTGAGCTTGTGGCCTGCGTTCAGTCCGCAGCGGTGGCGCGCATCGCAGGGCGGGCCGAGAATCGCCCCTCCCACTCGGCGAGGGCGGGACGCCCGGCGCGCCAGTCGCGTCCGGGTTGGCGCAGGTCCAGGTAACCCAGCGCGCAGCCCGTGGCAATCTGGCCCAGGGTGATCGGGCCGGACAGGTGGCTCATCCAGCGGGCCTCGAGCGCGTCGAGCGCGCGGTCGATCTTGGCCCATTGCGCATCGAGCCAGCCGTCCCAGGCGGTGTCACCGCGAAAGCGGCTTTCGTAGGTCATGGAGACGGCGCTGTCGAGAATGCCCTCGGCCGTCGCCTCCAGGGTCAGGACTTCCCACAGGCGGGCTTCGGGGTAGAAGGCGACCTCTGTCATGCTGTCCAGATAGCGGCAGATCACCCGGCTGTCATAGAGCGCAGGCCCCTCGGCCCGGATCAGCGCGGGAATGCGGCCCAGCGGGTTGGCGGCCAGGGCCTGCGGCGCGCTGTCTAGCGGGGTGGTCGTGACCTCTTGTTCGGTTACCGCATCCTGAAGGCCGCCCTCGCGGATCAGCACGCGGACCTTGCGCGCATAGGGGGAGGGCGGTGACATGATCAACTGCATCGAGGGGCCTTTCCTGGTGTTGGCGTCAGACTAGGCGCTATCGGGGCTGCGCATCAAGCGGGCATCCCGGGGTGCTGGCCTCTGGCCCGGCGAGATGCCCAACATGGCGCGACGCTGGCCGATCAGGGAAACTGAACCGGGCTGTCGCCGGGATGCCACGGTGGATGTTTCTGCATGATGCCGCGAAACCGGGCCGAGGTCTTGAAGGCTTCAAGCCAGCGAGTGGCGTCGGGCCAGGGTTGGGCCGTGAACCAGGCCAAGTCCACATGGGCGAACTGGCGCACGAAGGGCAGGATGGCGAGATCGGCCAGCCTGGGCCTGTCGCCGAATAGCCATGGTCGATCGGCCAATCGGCTGTTCAGGCCTGCGATGAAATCCCCCGCGCGGCTTCGCTCCACGCCGGGGTCCGCGTCGTCGAAGCGGCTGGCGTATTTGTAGCGATCCAGCGCCGCCTTGAACGGCCTGTCGCAGATGTCGATCAGGTCAAACCCCTCTTCCGGCATCTCCAGCAGAGACTCCGGGTCATGACGGCGCAGCGCCCAGAGCATGATGTCGAGGCTTTCGTCGTTCACGCCATCGGGGCCATCGAGGCAAGGTGCGGTGGCCGAGGGCGAGGTTTCCAGAAAAGCTGGCGGCTTGTCGCGCAGCACGACTTCGCGCAGCTCGACGCGCACTGCCGCGCTGGCCAGCGCCAGCCGCGCCCGCATGGCATAGGGACAGCGGCGAAAGGACCACAGGATCGGCGTCATGCGACCAGCTGGTCCCCCGTCGTTCCGGTGATCCGGGCGGTCACGATCTCGCCCTCGGGCTGATCCGATCCAAAGGCGACTTCGGCGAATTGCGCGGTCCGGCCCATACGGGGGTTTTCCAACAAAACGGCATGGGTCTGCCCGACCTGCGCGGTCAGGTGGGCCTGCACGCGTTCGGCCCCTGCCGCGCGCAGCCGGGCCGCACGGTCGCGGATCGCCGGACCGGGCACCTGGTCGGGAATCCGCGCCGCCGGGGTGCCTTGGCGTTTCGAGTAGGGAAATACGTGCAGCCAGGTCAGGCCGCAGTCCGCGACCAGCCTCATGGAATTCTCGAACTGCGCCTCGGTCTCGGTTGGGAACCCGGCGATGATGTCGGCGCCAAAGGTCATCTCGGGGCGCAGGCGGCAGGCCTCCTCGCAAAAGGCGATGGCATCGTCGCGCAGGTGGCGGCGCTTCATGCGTTTGAGGATCAGGTCGTCGCCATGCTGCAGAGAGAGGTGCAGATGCGGCATCAGGCGCGGCTCGTCCGCAATGGCCTGCATCAGCGCCGCGTCCGCCTCGATCGAGTCGATGGACGAGATGCGCAGGCGCGGCAGGTCTGGCACCATTCTCAGGATGCGCATGACAAGGTCGCCCAGGCGTGGGCTGGCGGGCAGGTCGGCGCCCCAGCTTGTCAGGTCTACCCCGGTCAGCACCACCTCGTTGAAGCCCCTGTCCACCAGCCGCTTGATCTGTTCGACCACCACGCCCGCGGGCACGCTGCGCGAATTGCCCCGGCCATAGGGGATGATGCAGAAGGTGCAGCGGTGATCGCAGCCGTTCTGGACCTGCACATAGGCGCGGCTGCGGGTGCCGAAGCCGTCGATCAGGTGGCCTGCGGTTTCTGTCACCGACATGATGTCGTTGACCTGCACCTTCTCCGTCTCGCCGATCAGGTCGGGGGCCAGGCCGGCCCATGTTTCGGGCTGCATCTTCTCGGTGTTGCCGATGACGCGTGTGACCTCGGGCATGGCGGCGAAGGTCTCGGGCTCGGTCTGGGCCGCGCAGCCCGTGACGATCAGCGGGGTCTCGGGGTTGCTGCGGCGCAGGCGTCGGATTTCCTTTTTCGCCTTGCGCACGGCCTCGGCGGTGACGGCACAGGTGTTCACCACCATGGCGTCGCCCAGTCCGGCCTGCCGGGCCAGATCGCTCATCGCCTCGGTCTCATAGGCGTTGAGGCGACAGCCCAGCGTCGTGAACCTCGGCGCCTCAGCCATGCCAGACCCCATCGAAGACATGGGCGGTCGGCCCGGTCATCCAAATTCCATCCTCTGCGATACGGATATGGATGGTGCCACCGTCCAGCTCGATGGTGACATCCCGCCCCACCAGCCCGCGCCGGTGCGCGGCATGGGCCGTGGCGCATGAGGACGAGCCAGAGGCCAGAGTGATCCCCGTGCCCCGCTCCCAGACCCGCATCCGCAGGTGGTCGGGCGCGATCACATGGACGAACTGCACGTTGGTGCGGTCAGGGAAAAGCGGGTGATGCTCGATCTCGGGGCCGCGGGTGGCCAGATCCACAGCCTCGGCATCCGCGACGAAGAAGGTGCAGTGCGGGTTGCCCATTCCGGTGGCGGTTGGTGCACCATCGAGGGGCAGTTCCAGGGTGTCCACCGCATGGGTCAGCGGCACCTGGTCCCAGCGGGTCATGGCCGCCCCCATGTTGACCGAGGTGAGGCCATCGCCCGCGTCGCGCGCGGCCAGTTGACCCCGATCCGTGGCGAGAACCAGTTCCGTCCGGCCGGTCTCATCCATGAGGTGCCGCGCGATGCAGCGCGTGGCATTGCCGCAGGCCGCCGAGCGCGAACCGTCCGCGTTGTAGAAGGTCAGATGCGCGTCCACGCCGTCGGTCTGCGAGATCACGGCAAGCTGGTCGAAGCCGACCCCCCGGTGCCGGTCGGCCATGGCAACGACAGTTGCCTCTGACGGCCACGGGGCGCGCGCCCGCGCATCGACCACGACGAAGTCGTTGCCCAGCCCGTGCATCTTCATGAAGGCCAATGATTTCCGATCCGTCGCATCCATGCGCGGGCGTATAGTAGAGGCCGCGGGGCGAATCCAGCGATTGTATCGATTCCGGGGTTGACCGCCGGTCATGCCCTTTCTAAAGACGCCGCCTAGTGGGCCGTTAGCTCAGTTGGTAGAGCAACTGACTTTTAATCAGTGGGTCGCAGGTTCGAATCCTGCACGGCTCACCACTGGTCATCGCAATTTACTTGAACCAAGCATGGTTCAGTTCGCCGACGTGTGCGCGGGGTCCCGTGTCTTTTTGTCACGAGCAGCGCAAGGTGTGCCGCGGGGCTGCTCAGGGCCGCTATCAGCGCGGGTGGTCACGTCGCGCGGTGGTATCGTCAGATTGTCGGGTGGAAATGCGATCAGGGGCTGCTGGCGGCAAGCGGGCCTGCCGGATCAAGCATCTGTTCCGCAGCCGCGGTGCGGATGGCGCGGATGTTATCACCGTAGGGGCCGGGGGCGTCGGCCGTGCCGCCGCGGAACACCGCCGATCCGGCCACCAGAACGTCGGCCCCTGCTGCCGTGACGAGCGGCGCGGTGCCGGGGTCGATCCCGCCGTCGATCTCGATGTGGACGGGGCGGTCGCCGATCATCGCGCGCAGGGCGCGCACCTTGTCGGTCATGTCGATGAATTTCTGGCCGCCGAAACCGGGGTTCACCGTCATGACGCAGACAAGGTCGGTCAGGTCGAGCAGATGGGCCACGGCCCCGGCCGGGGTGCCGGGGTTGAGTGCGACGCCCGCCTTCATGCCGGCGGCGCGGATGGCCTGCAGGGTACGGTGGATGTGCGGGCCGGCCTCGATATGGGCGGTCAGAATGTCGGCCCCGGCGGCGGCGTAGGCGTCGATATGCGGATCGACCGGCGCGATCATCAGGTGCACGTCCATCACCGTGGTCACGTGGCGCCGAAACGCCTTCACCGCCGGGGGCCCGAAGGTGAGGTTGGGCACGAAATGCCCGTCCATCACGTCGACGTGGACCCAATCGGCGCCCTGCGCCTCGATCGCACGGATCTCGCGGCCGAAATCGGCGAAATCGGCAGAGAGGATCGAGGGGGCGATCTTGATCGAACGGTCGAATGTCATCGGGCGCGGACCTTTCACTGGGGCGGTGGCGCAGTCCCTAGCACGGGGCCACGCGCCGGTGGAAGAGACCCTAGCCCTCTTCTGTGGGTGGACGGACCAGCGATTGCACGGTATAGACGAGGATCGCCAGCCCGACGGCACCGAGGGCAGCCACGCCCAGCAGAACGATCAGGTCGATGGGGCCGCCCATGTCGGACAGACGGGAATCCGTCATGGCCAGCAGGAACCAGACCGCGGCGACCGCACCCAACGGCATGGACAGCTGCGCCCAGAGGAACTTGCGCCAGCTGACCGCATGGTCGCGCACGAGCACGTAGACATAGGCCAGCGTCACAAGCCCGGCGAGGGCGACCATGATCCAGAACAGGCCGCGCCCGAAGATTTCCTCGAAGACGGCGATTAGGGTGCCGAAGGTAAGCTCTTGCATGTCTGTCTCTCCTTACGCGCGGCCGCGCAGCATGGCGTTGTAGGTGGCCTTGAGCGCGACCTCTTTCATCAGCCAGCTGATCCAGAGTTCCTCCAGCGGGGCGATGAAACCCGGGAACGAGGGCGTCAGGTCGTTGTTGTAGTCGAATTCGATCAGCATGGCACGCCCGACCCGGGTGATCATCGGGCAGGAGGTGTAACCATTGTAGCGTTCCGTCGGGTCCTGGCCCGCGATGGCGCTGACGATGCCGTCCTCGATCACGGGCACCTGCCACTTGACGCTGGCGGCTGTCTTGCCCTTGGGCACGCCGGCCACGTCACCCAGCGCCCAGATGTCCTCATAACGCAGGTGGCGCAGGCTGTGCTGGTCACATTCGACCCAGCCCTGATCCGTCCACTTGTCGGCCCAGGACAGGCCGGACTGGCGGATCACGTCGGGGGCGCGCTGCGGCGGGATGACGTGGATGTAATCGTAGTCCATATCCACCCGAGCGCCGTCCGCATCGCGGAAGGTGGCGCGCTTCGCCCCCGGCTCGATGGCTTGCAGTGTGTGCTGCATGGCCGTGTCGATGTTGCGTTCGCCGAAGAGCATCCGCACCTTCTCGGCCACGATTGGCACCCCGAAAAGCGACCCCTGCGGCGCGGCATAGAGGAAGTCGGCCTTGCCACGGTTGCCGCGCCGGCGGGCGATGTCGTCGATCAGGAAGGCATGCTTGAGCGGGGCGCCCGCGCATTTCATCTCGGTGGCGGGGCGCGTGAACAGGCCCTGTCCGCCCTCCTCGGCAAAGCGCGCGGCGGCCTGCCAGGTGCGGGCGGCATGGTCGGGCCCGGCATAGAGCGCGCCGATCCCGTTTTCGCCCACCATGTCGAGGTCGAAGCCCTCGATGGCGTCATAATCCTGGATCAGCCCCGGCGCGACCACCAGGAAATCGTAGTTAACCGTCTGGCCGCCCTCGGTGGAAACGGTCTTGGCCTCGGGGTCGATTGCGGCGGCCTTCTCGGCGATCAGGGTGACACCATCGGGCAGCCAGTCCGTCGTCTGCGAGATGACGTAGTCGGCGGGCTTGAGGCCCGCGGCCACCAGCGAGAGCCCCGGCTGATAGAGGTGCTGCGGGCGCGGGTCGATCAGGGTGATCGCGGCGCCGTCGAGACGCTCGACCAGGCGATTGGCCAGGGAGGTGCCCCCGGCCCCCGCGCCGATGATGACGATCCTGGCGCTTGTCCGCACCGGCTGGGCCTGCCCGGCCCCTGCGGCGGCGAGGGCGGCACCCCCCGCGGCCAGTCCGAGAAAGGTGCGGCGGCTGGGTCCGGCGGCAAGCCGAGCGAGGGAGGTTTGATCGTTGGGCAAGGTGCTCTCCGTTCGGTTCGTTTCTTGCGGAACGCACCCCCGCGGCGATCCAGGGAACCGAGGGATCGGCGCGGGGGGCACGGATGCGATCTGCACGCCGCTGCGCGTTCCTTCCCCAAGGCTGCAACCCGGAGGAAATATGTAAACATACTATTTATTGCATGAGACCTGAGAGAAGCCTTGACGCAGATCAAACCTGCCCGGTTTTTGCGTCTTTTTCGCCCATCGCGTGCCGGGGGCGCTTTGCTACCCCCTGCGCAGCGTGTCGCCCGGGGCCAGTTTGGGCTCCAGTTCGATGTGCTGGCCACCCTGACTGATCGCGCCTGAGTTGCGGTCGGCAATGATCCGGGCCGCGGCCTCGCCAATATCGGCGCGGCAGGCATCCATGGTCGCCAGGCGCAGGGGCAGCCCGTCGAGCAGTTCCACCCCGTTGAACCCGGCCAGACCGATCTGGCCTGGAATGTCGACGCCCTTTTCGCGAAGGTAGAGCAGCCCGCCCGCCCCGATCATGTCGTTGGAATAATACAGGAAATCGAGATCCGGCCTGCGCGCCAGCATGGCCTGGGTCATCTCGCGGCCCTTCGCGAGGGCCGAGCCGCCGGAATAGAATTCCTGGTCGGCGATCTCGATCCCGTGGCCCGCCAGCGCCCGTGTCAGCCCCTCGAAGCGTTTGCGCGCGCGGTGGTCCAGCGGCATCTTGGTGCCCAGGAAGCCGATCTTCTTGTAACCGGCTTCGACAATGGCTTCGCCCATCAGCCGCCCGGCGCGCCGGTGGGAAATCCCCACGTTGGCGTCCACCGCCTCGCCATCGGTGTCCATGATCTCGACGATCGGGAGTCCGGAGCGTTCCAGCATGGCACGGGCCGGGTCGGTGTGTTCCAGCCCGGCGAGAATGATCCCCGAGGGGCGCCAGGACAGCATCTCGAAAAGGACCTTTTCCTCTTTCTCGGGGGAGTAGTCCGTCACGCCGACAACGGGCTGCAGTTCCGTGCCCTCGAGCGCCGAGGACACGCCCGACAAGACCTCGGGAAAGACCATGTTCTTGAGGCTGGGAATGATGACGCCCACCAGGTTGACCCGCTGCGAGGCGAGGGCGCCGGCGATCTTGTTGGGCACGTAGCCCAGGGCGCGGGCGGCGTCCTGCACCCGGTCGCGGGTGGCCTGGCTGACGTCGCCCTTGTTGCGCAGCACCCGGCTGACGGTCATTTCGCTGACGCCCGAGGCCTCGGACACGTCACGCAGCGTGAGCGGGCGCTTGTTCGATGTGTTCAATTGTCCGGCCTGTCCTGTGTCGCTTGCGCCTTGTTACCGCGCTTCGGCGGGCTTGTCCAAGCTCTTGCCCTCTGCGGTCAATCCGGGCATTCAATGGGACAGCGGCCCCGTGGCTCAACTGGATAGAGCAGCCCCCTCCTAAGGGGCAGGTTGCAGGTTCGAATCCTGCCGGGGTCGCCATTCTTCCGGTATTCGTGCTTCGTCACCGTTTTGATGAAATTTCAGTAGCGCATCCGAATAGCTAAGCGAGGTTTGGGCGTCAAAGGTAGCAACCCGGCCTCAATCATCCGCGTTCGATTTTTGGGGCGCATACAGGCCAGAGCCTCACCTATGACGCCGTCTTGCAACCCCAGTCTTGACCTATTTCGATGCTGGACTTACATAACACCAATAAGGGCTATGTTAGTGGCGGGCGGTGACGACTTTAATATTTAATAATGGCGTTGGTTCCGGGGCGGGTAAACCTTATGCTTATTTGTCGCGAACCAGGGTTGTTGTTCATCAAGACAATGAAAACAGCGGGGTCATCCATCGAAATCGCCCTTGGCCCGGCGTTGCGCGACGGCGATCTGGCCACGCCGCTTTGGCCACAGGAGGAGAGACAGAGGCCCGGCAAGACCGTGCGACGCGCGGTTCGGCGCATGGTGCGGGCGTTGCGCGAGCGCAGCGATGGTGCCGTGCGGGCGCGCTATCCGCACCACGGCTATGACGTGGCCGCCAAGTACCTCTCGGCCGAGATCGAGGGATGTCGCGCCTTCTGCGTGGAACGCAACCCGTACGACAAAGCGGTTTCCGCGTTTCATTTCGTCTATGACCGCTACAACCGACCTGTAACCGATCCCGGACAACATTCGAGGAATTCTGCAAGTCCAAGAGGTTGGCTTCGTTCTCCAATTTCGACATGTACACGCGTGATGGCGAACTGGTAGTGGACCGGGTGCTCCAATATGAGGGGCTTGACCGCGATTTTTCCGACATGATGGAGTCGTGCGAAATCACGAATGTCTCGTTGCGTGATAAGACGGCCAAGGCGGGTGTGCGGCCTAAACTGGATCTCAGTATCTATTACGGGGCCAATTATGAGCGCCCGGCGGCGCGACTGGTCGAAGACGCATTCGCGCGAGAATTTGCGTTTTTTGGATATCAGCGCCCGTAAGCGAGCGTCTCGTGGGAATACCCTGACCAGCCCTATGCCGGGACGGCTTCGCTTGGCGGGTCCTTCGCGCCGGTCATGAACGCGACGGCGTCGGACATGGTGTAATCCTTGGGGTTCACCACACAGAGCCGCCGCCCCAGCCGATGAACGTGAATCCGGTCCGCGACCTCGAAGACATGGGGCATGTTGTGGCTGATAAGGATGATCGGGATGCCGCGCGAGCGGACATCGAGGATCAGTTCCAGGACCTTGCGGGATTCCTTGACCCCCAATGCCGCCGTCGGCTCGTCAAGAATGATGACTTTTGACCCGAAAGCGGCGGCGCGTGCCACGGCCACGCCCTGGCGCTGCCCGCCCGACAGTGTTTCGACCGCCTGGTTGATGTTCTGGATCGTCAGCAGGCCCAGCTCGGACAGCTTGTCGCGCGCGAAGGCCTCCATCGCCGGCTTGTCGAGCTTGCGGAACCACTGTCCCATGATGCCGGGCTTGCGGATTTCGCGGCCCATGAACATGTTGTCAGCGATCGAAAGGGCGGGCGACATGGCGAGGGTCTGATAGACCGTCTCGATCCCTGCCTCCCGCGCGTCCGTGGGCGAGTTAAGGGTCGCCGGCCGGCCGTCGAGATAAACTTGACCGCCGTCGGGCTGCAGTGCACCCGAGAGCGTCTTGACCATCACCGACTTGCCGGCCCCGTTGTCGCCGATCACGGCGAGAATCTCGCCCGGCATCAGGTCGAAGTCGCACCGGTCGAGCGCGGTCACCTTGCCGAAGCGTTTGACCAGGCCGCGCCCCGAGAGAATGGGTTCCGTTGTCATTGCGACACCTTTCTGATCCACTGATCTAGCGAAACCGCGCCGATGATGAGGGCCCCGATCAACAGCCAGGTCCACTGCGGATTGGCCCCGGCCATGCGCAGGCCAAGCTCGAAGACGCCGACGATCAGCGCGCCGAAGAAGGCGCCTACGATCGAACCGCGTCCGCCGAACAGCGAGATGCCCCCGATCACGACTGCGGTGATCGACTGGATATTGCCCATCATTCCGGTCGAGACAGCCGGCGACACCGAACCGAAGCGCCCGATCATCACCCAGCCCGTGAGCGCGCAGATAAAGCCCACCAGCATGTAGACCGACATCAGCGTGCCGTGGACGTTGACCCCCGCGAGCTTGGCCGCTTCGGGGTCGTCCCCCACGGCATAGACGTGCCGCCCCCATGCGGTCGAGCGCAGCGCATAGGCCAGCGCGGCCACCAGTGTGATCATCAGCAGAACGCCCATCGTGAAGGTGGCCCCGCCAAGCTGAAACTTGATGCCAAGAAGCTGCAGGAACGGCGCCTCGACCGCGATATCCTGCGAGCGCAGTGTCTCGTTGCGCGAATAGAGATAGTTGGCGGCCAGAAGGATCTGCCACATGCCCAGCGTCACGATGAAGGGCGGCAGCTTGACGCGGCTGACCAGCCAGCCGTTGATTGCACCGATTGCCGTTCCGATGGTCAGGCCCAGCATCAACGAAATCGTCGGCGGGATACCGTAGCGAAACGTGAACTGGCCCATGATGACCGACGACAGTACCGCCAGCGCCCCGACCGAAAGGTCGATTCCGGCGGTCAGGATGACGAGGCTCTGAGCGGCGGCCAGAACGCCGACGATCTGGACCTGCTGCAGGATCAGGGTCAGCGCGAAAGGCGAAAAGAACTTCGAGCCGAGTGCGAGGCCGAAGATGATGATGGCCGCAACCAGGACGATGAGGGGCACCAGCGACGGCGTCGCGTGCAGCATCTCCTGAAGGCGGCCGACCAGGCCCTTGTCCTCCTCATCGAAGGACCCGACATCCAGGGATGCCCCTGTCAGAACGGATTCGTAGTTGTCCGCGTTCCGGTCTGTCGACATCAATTGTTCTCCTCCGAAGCGGGCCGCTGCGCCAGTCGTCTTGTATCAGTATGATATGGCGGACACCCCGCGCTTGGGGCGCCCGCCGATGCCGTCGCCATCAGCCCCAGCAGAGCTCCAGGCCCTCGTCGGTATCGATCGACGGAACGCCCTCGACCGGATCATCCGTTACCAGCGCAACGCCGGTGTCGAAAAAGTCCTTACCTTCGGTGGCCTCCGGCGTCTCGCCCGTTTCCGCATAGGTGACGATGGCCTCGATGCCCAGCGACGCCATGCGCAGCGGATACTGCTGGCTGGTCGCGCCGATAATGCCCTCTTGCACGTTCTGCACACCGGGGCAGCCGCCGTCGACCGAGACGATCAGTGCGTCGTCTTCGCGGCCCAGCGCCGTGAGGGCCTCGTAGGCCCCAGCGGCGGCGGGTTCGTTGATAGTGTAGACCAGGTTGATCTCGGGATCGATGGACAGCAGGTTCTCCATGCCGCGGCGGCCCCCGTCTGCCGCCCCGTCGCTGGTGTCGTGGCCGACGATGCGCGGGTCGGTCTCGTCACCCCACTTGTTTGGGTCGCCGAGGTCGATGCCGAAGCCGTCGAGGAAGCCCTGGTTGCGCAGGACCCCCACGGTGGGCTGCGAAATATTGATGTTGAGAAGGCCGATCTTGGCGTCTTCGGCCGCGTCACCCAATTGGCCCGCGGCCCATTCGCCGATCAGCACTGTGCGTCTTCAGATAATTTGGGACATCAGAGCGTGCTTTCGTTTGGAGGCTCTGGCTCATCCTTGATTGAGTTTACGCGTTTTCAGTTTGGTGGCGC
>NZ_JBKOTX010000039.1:0-35673 GCF_047086965.1 Roseovarius halophilus (ex Wu et al. 2025)
GCGGCGCCGCCGCCCTGCCGGGCGACGCGCGCGTGGCGGTCACATGGTGGCGTTGACGGCCCCGCCGTCCAGCAGGATATTCTGCCCGACGATGAACCCGGCATGCTGGCTGCACAAGAAGGCGCAGGCGGCGCCGAACTCGTCCTTTGTGCCGTAGCGCCCGGCCGGGATCGTGGCACAGCGCTGCGCCTTGGCGTCGGCCATGCTGATCCCTTCACGCTCGGCCACGCCCTTGTCCAGCGCGTCGGCGCGGTCGGTGGCATGGATCCCCGGCTGAAGGTTGTTGATCGTCACGCCCGACCCGGCCACCTGCCGCGAGGTGCCCGCCACGTAGCCCGTCAGGCCCGCCCGCGCGGAGTTGCTGAGCCCCAGAACCGGGATCGGTGCCTTCACGCTCTGCGACGTGATGTTGACGACACGGCCCCAGCCGCGGTCCATCATCGGGGGGACCAGCGCCTTGATCAGCGCGATGGGTGACAGCATGTTGGCATCCAGCGCCTTGATGAAATCCTCGCGCTCCCAGTCCGTCCACATGCCCGGCGGCGGCCCGCCCGCGTTGGTGACCAGTATCCCGACGCCCTGCGCCGCCTCGGTCACCTGCGCCTGGCCTTCGGGCGTGGTCACGTCCGCGGCCACCGTGTGGACCGCCACGCCGAAATCGTCGCGGATGTCCTGCGCCGAGGCCTCCAGCGCCTCGGCCCCGCGGGCATTCATGACCAGATCGACACCGGCCTCGGCCAGCGCCCGCGCGCAGCCCAGCCCGAGCCCCTTGCTCGACGCGCAGACCAGCGCGCGCTTTCCCTTGATACCCAGATCCATCTGTGACCTCCCGTTAGCTTTCCGCCGTGCCTTAGCACCCCTGCCACGGGGATTGCCAGCAAAACGCCCGCGCGTTGACCTCGTGGCGACACATTCCTAACCTATTTTCGCTTATAAGGAATTTGATACACGCCACCGCCGACGCGAATTGACCCCACCATGTCCCCGACCCCGAACAAACCGGCACAATCCATGTCCGTCTACCGCGCGGATGATTTCACGGTGATCAACGGCGCCAACCTGGGCGACGCGATGTCCTTCGCCGACGAGCTCGACCTTGGCGACGTGTACGAACTCCGCCGTGACGCGCACCAGCACCGGCTGTCGCTCGGCGCGGCGGCCGCGGGGCATTTCACGGTCGCGCCCGACACGCGGCTCGGCCTTGCCGGCGCGACGGTCTACCTCGATTCCTGCATCACGCTGATGTCCGGCACCGGGGAAACGGCCGAACTGCTGCTCTTCGTCGAGGTCGATCCCGACGGGAACGCCGCCGAGGTTTTCGTGCTGCCGCTGGTGCGGCTGACGCCCCGGCGGGGGTATTCACTTGTCGGCATCGACCGCGCCGGCGCCCGGACCCGCTTTGCCGAGGTCGCCTGCGTCGCCTTCACCCGCGGCACCAGCATCACGCTGGCCTCCGGCGAACAGCGCCCCGTCGAGGCGCTGCACCCCGGCGACATGGTGCTCACACGCGATGACGGCCCCCGCCCTTTGCGCTGGATCGGCCAATCCACGGCGCGCGCCGTCGGGGACTTCGCCCCGATCCGCATTCGCGCCGGCGCGCTGAACAATGCCGGTGATCTGCTGGTCAGCCCCGATCACAGGCTGTTCATCTACCAGCGCTCCGACGCGCTCGGCGCCGGCCGCAACGAGGTGCTGGTGCGCGCGCGGCACCTGTTGAACGGCGAGACCGTGGTGCAGGTGGATGGCGGCTTCGTCGATTACTTCCAGCTTCTTTTCGACGAACACCAGATCGTCTACGCCGAAGGGATCGCCGCAGAAACGCTGCTGGTGGACATGCGCACGCGGGACGCCCTGCCCTCCGACCTGACCGACCGGCTGGCAAGCTCCCTGCCCGAGCACGGCCTGCGCCCCCATCTCGATTTCGAAGTGGGCGAGAAACTGCTCGACCATCCCGACACCGCGGCCCTGCTCAAGCGCGCCTCGACACGGTAAACGGCGTCGCGGGCGGCATCGCGGCAGGGTCGCCCCGCGGGGTCGCGCCACCGTCGCGATACCGCCCCGATGCCGACGCGATGCCCATGCCGCTTGTTGCACCCGGCCCGCCGCCCCTCTATATGCGAACTCATGCTGGACCAGACCCCGAACCGCCCGCAATTGCCGCCCGAGATCGCCCGACGGCGCACCTTTGCCATCATCTCGCACCCCGATGCGGGCAAGACGACGCTGACCGAGAAATTCCTGCTTTACGGCGGGGCGATCCAGATGGCCGGACAGGTCCGCGCCAAGGGCGAGGCGCGCCGCACCCGCTCGGATTTCATGCAGATGGAAAAGGACCGCGGCATATCCGTTTCCGCGTCGGCAATGTCCTTCGATTTCAATGACTTTCGCTTCAATCTTGTTGATACCCCGGGTCACTCCGACTTCTCCGAGGATACCTACCGCACGCTGACGGCCGTGGACGCGGCCATAATGGTGATCGACGGCGCCAAGGGGGTGGAGAGCCAGACGCGAAAACTTTTCGAGGTCTGCCGCCTGCGCGATCTGCCGATCCTGACCTTTTGCAACAAGATGGACAGGGAAAGCCGCGATACCTTTGACATCATTGATGAAATTCAGGAAAACCTTGCCATCGACGTGACGCCGGCATCGTGGCCCATCGGCGTGGGCCGCGACTTCATCGGCTGCTACGACATGCTCAACGACCGGCTTGAGCTGATGGACCGCGCCGACCGCAACAGGGTTGCCGAAACCATTGAAATCAACGGCTTGGACGATCCGAAACTCGATGAGCACGTGCCCGCCGACCTCGTTGGAAAACTGCGCGAGGACGTCGAGATGGCGCGCGAACTGCTCCCGGCGCTGAACCCTCAATCGGTTCTGGAGGGGCACATGACACCGATCTGGTTCGGCTCGGCCATCAACTCCTTCGGCGTGAAGGAACTCATGGACGGGATCGGCCGCTACGGCCCGCAGCCGCAGCCGCAATCGGCATCCCCCCGCCAGATTTCGCCCGAGGAATCAAAGGTTTCCGGCTTTGTCTTCAAAGTACAGGCCAACATGGACCCCAAGCACCGCGACCGCGTGGCCTTCGTGCGCATGGCCAGCGGGCATTTCAGGCGCGGCATGAAACTGACCCATGTACGCTCGAAGAAGGCAATGACGGTGTCCGCGCCCGTCCTGTTCCTCGCCTCAGACCGGGAGCTGGCCGAGGAGGCATGGGCCGGTGACATCATCGGCATCCCCAATCACGGCCAACTGCGGATCGGCGATACGTTAACCGAAGGGGAAGCCTTGCGCGTTACGGGTATTCCCAGCTTCGCGCCCGAATTGCTGCAACAGGCCCGCGCGGGCGACCCGATGAAGGCCAAGCACCTTGAAAAGGCGCTGATGCAGTTCGCCGAAGAAGGCGCGGCGAAGGTTTTCAAGCCGGCTTTCGGCTCAGGGTTCATCGTGGGCGTCGTGGGCGCGCTCCAGTTCGAGGTTCTGGGCACCCGGATCGAACAGGAGTACGGCCTGCCAGTACGCTTCGAAGGGTCGCAATTCACCTCGGCCCGCTGGGTGAACGGCGACCGGCAGGAGATCGAAAGGTTTGCCAATGCCAACAAGCAGCATATCGCGCATGACCATGACGGCGACACCGTCTACCTGACGCGCCTGCAATGGGATATCGACCGCGTGCAGCGCGACTGGCCCGATATCACGCTGACCGCCACCAAGGAGATGATGGTATGACCGCATTGGCGCGGGGCGGCCCTTGCACGCGCCATGAACGGCCCGCAATGTCAGGGACATGAAACAGCCCACATGGGGCCTTGTCTCGACGATCAGGGCCGACACCCGTGATATCCTGAACTTTGCCGCCCATCACCTCGACCTGGGCGCGCACCGCGTACATATCTACCTTGATGCACCCAACGAAACGGCGCAGGCGGCGCTCAGGGCGCATCCGAAATGCCGCGTGACCCTGTGCGACGATGATTACTGGCGGCGCCGCGGGAAACGCCCGGATAAGCACCAGCCGCGTCAGACCATCAACGCCACCCGGTGCTACAACAGGCGCCCGCAGGTTGACTGGCTGGCCCATATCGACGTGGACGAGTTCCTGTGGCCCGAAGCCTCCCTGCCCGGCCAGCTGGCCACCCTGCCGGACGACACGTTCAGCGCCCGCGTCCGCCCGATCGAGGCCTTGGCCCCAGACCCGGCGGACCCGCCCGATGACGGCCTGACATGGTTCAAGGCCTGCACGCGGATGCGCGGCGCACGCATGGCGCAAACGCCGCAGATTTATCCGCGGTTCGGCGCGCGCCTCGACGGCGGGTTTCTCAGTCACGTCGCCGGCAAGGTCTTCGTCCGGACGGGGCATGAAAACGTCAGCCTGCGCATCCACAACGCGTTCCACGATGGCGTGCCCGACAAGCTGGCCCCCGAGATCGAGGCAACGCGGCTGTGCCATTTGCACGCGCCCTCCCTCGAGAAATGGAAAGCGGCCTTTCGATTCCGGCTCAGGCAGGGGTCCTACCGCGACAGCCTCAAACCGATCCCCACGCCCGACGGCGACGGGCTGACGATGAACCAGCTGCTCAGCGGTATCGAGGCGGAGGGCGGCGAGTCGGCGCTGGACGCTTTCTACCACGAGGTCTGCGTGGCGACACCCGACCTGCGCGAAAGGTTGCACATGTTCGGCCTGCTGCGCGCGGCACGTCTCGAGCTGGACACCAAGCGCGCGCGGCATTTTCCCCGGCACGCATGATGTTGCTTATTCGCCAGTATCGGCGCACATGCGGGGCATATTCGCCTGCGGGGACGTGAGCGCATTGACCATTCCCCCGAAATTCCGTTAAACGCGGACCCACGGGTTCAATAGTCGTGGAGTACCACGGGGCCGCAAGGGTCCGAACCGACCAGACGCGCGGGCCATGACAGTGTCCGCAAACTACGGACGCACATGACCAAGTTTTCCGATCTCGACCTCAATCCGAAGGTTCTCAAGGCCATAGAAGAAGCCGGCTACGAAACCCCCACGCCGATCCAGGAAGGGGCGATTCCGCCGGCGCTACAGGGCCGCGACGTTCTGGGCATCGCCCAGACGGGCACCGGCAAGACGGCCGGTTTCACGCTGCCGATGCTGTCGATGTTGGCGCGGGGCCGCGCGCGCGCCCGGATGCCGCGCAGCCTCGTGCTGTGTCCGACCCGCGAACTGGCCGCGCAGGTGGCCGAGAACTTCGATACCTATTCGAAACACCTCAAGCTCACCAAGGCGTTGCTGATCGGCGGCGTCAGTTTCAAGGAACAGGAAGCCATCATCGACAAGGGCGTTGACGTGCTGATCGCCACGCCCGGTCGCCTGCTCGATCATTTCGAACGCGGCAAGCTTATCCTGAGCGACGTCAAGATCATGGTCGTGGACGAGGCCGACCGGATGCTCGACATGGGGTTCATCCCGGATATCGAACGCATCTTCGGCCTGACCCCGTTCACCCGTCAGACGCTCTTTTTCTCGGCCACGATGGCCCCCGAGATCGAGCGGATCACCAACACCTTCCTCAGCAACCCCGAAAGGATCGAGGTCGCCCGGCAGGCTACCGCATCCGAGACGATCGAACAGGGCGTGGTGAACTTCAAGCCATCGCGGCGTGACCGGGCCGACAGCGAGAAACGCAAGCTGCTGCGCGCCATGATCGACGCCGAGGGCGAAAAATGCAGCAATGCCATCATCTTCTGCAACCGCAAGACGGATGTTGATATCTGCGCGAAATCGCTCAAGAAATACGGGTACGACGCGGCCGCCATCCACGGCGATCTGGATCAGGGGCAGCGCACGCGCACACTTGATGCCTTTCGATCGGGCGAGCTGCGCTTTCTCGTGGCCTCAGACGTGGCCGCGCGCGGCCTCGATGTGCCCGCCGTCAGCCATGTCTTCAATTACGATGTCCCCTCGCACGCCGAGGATTACGTGCACCGCATCGGGCGCACGGGCCGCGCGGGCCGCGAAGGCAAGGCGATGATGATCTGCGTGCCCCGCGACGAAAAGAACCTCGCGGATATCGAGGCGCTGGTCCAGAAGGAAATCCCGCGTCTTGAGAACCCGCTTGGCGACGGCCCCGCCCCGGAAACCGAGACCGATACGACCGGGGAAAAGCCTGCAAGGAAGCGCCGGACGCGGAAAAAGACCGACGACAAGCCTGCGATGGAGACCGGCAAGACCACGCCCGAGGCCGATGAAAAGGCCGCCGAAACGCCGGCAAAGACAGGCGACAAGGACGATGCCACCAAGTCGCGCGGGCGCGGCAAGCGCGGCGGTCGCGGGCGCGACAAGGAACAGGATGACAAAAAGGTCGTCGGCATGGGCGATCACCTGCCGCAATTCATCGCGCTGAGCTTCGCCGAGCGCCGCGCGAACTGACCAGCCCGGCGGGCATCAATCGAAGCGCGCCAGGATCTCGGGCAACGCCGCGAAGTCGTCAAAGGCCACCGAATGCGGCAGGTCGCTTGTCGGCTTGTGCCTTATTCCTTCGGTGAACAGAACCAGCGGCGCGCCCGCCCGCAGCGCGGTTTCGGCGTCGACGTCACTGTCGCCCACGAAAACGCCGGGTGCCGCGTCCAGAGACCGAAAGGCATGGTGCAACGGCGCCGGGTCCGGCTTGCGGCGAGGCAGGCTGTCGCCCGCCACGATCGCGTCGAAAAAGCCGCGTAGCGCAAGCGCGTCAAGCACCGCGTCGAGCGGCCCCGACGGTTTGTTCGTGCAGAGCCCCACCGGAACATCGCGCGCCCACAGCGTTTCCAGCATGTCCCGGACACCGGGAAACAGCGTTGTCGTGGCTCCCGCCCTTTCGTAATGCCCGTAAAAAGCCCGCAAGACATCCGCCCGCGGCGCGCGCAGGTCCGTCGCCGCGAAAAGGCGGTCGACGAACACTTCCGCGCCGTGGCCGACAAACGTGCCGAGCGTCGCCTGCGAAAGTGGCGCTTTGCCGAACTCGGCCAGCGTATCGTTCGCGGCGCCGGCGATCCCCGGCAGGCTGTCGATCAGCGTGCCGTCAAGGTCGAAAACGACCGCCGGCATCAGCCGGTCAGCCGACTGATGATCACCGTCACCTCGGGGCGTTTGCCGATCTCGGACAACGCGCTTTGCCGGGCCACCTTGCGCAGGCCCTCTTCCAGCTTGCCGTCGTCGGCCAGCGTGCGGTCGCCGGCGCGACCCATGAACTGGCCCAGGTCCTCCTCCAGCACATCGACGAGCGGCGCCCGGCTGCTGCCTTCGGCGGCAAGGCCCCGGATCTCGCACCATGGGTCGCCAAGGGGGTCGTCGTCCTCGTCGAGGATCACGTTGACCAGCACGTGACCATTGAGCGCCATGCGGATGCGATCACGCACCACGCCGTCAAGCGCGCCGATCTTGACGCTGCCGTCAAGGTAGGTGCGCCCGGTTTCCACGTATTCGGCCACCGCGGGCGGGTCGGCGGACAGGTCGATCATGGTGCCGTTTACCGCCAGCACACCTTTCGTGCCGTTGGCCTTGGCCAGTTTCACGTGTTCGCGAAGGTGGCGGTGCTCCCCGTGCATCGGGATCACGGCAGCGGGTTGCAACAGGTCGTGCAGCTTCGTCAGGTCGGGGCGGTTGGCATGGCCTGACACGTGGTAACGCCCGCTTGATTCATCGACAACGTCGACCCCCATTTCGCTGAACTGGTTCATGATGCGGATCACGCCACGCTCGTTTCCGGGGATCGTCTTGGACGAGAACAAGAAGGTGTCCCCGGCTTTCATCTCGATCCCCTGGTACTTGCCCTGGGCAAGCTGGGCGCTGGCGGCGCGGCGTTCTCCCTGGCTGCCCGTCACGATCAGCATCAGGTTCTCGCGCGGGATATCGCGCGTTTCCTCGGGGCTCACCGTGCGCGGGAAATCCGTCAACACGCCGGTTTCGACCGCCGCCTCGATCATGCTGCGCATCGCCCGGCCCAGCAGGCAGACTGAGCGGCCTGTCGCCTGCGCCGCTTCGGCCAGTGTTTTGACGCGGGCCACGTTGCTGGCAAACGTCGTCGCAACGACCATGCCCTTGGCCCCGGCGACCAGCTGTTCGATGTCCGGCGCGAGCGCGCTTTCCGAACGCCCGGGGTGCTCGCTGAACACGTTCGTCGAATCGCATACAAGCGCCCGCACCCCCGGTGCCGCAAGCGATTCCCAGAGATCGGGGTCGAACGCTTCGCCCACCACGGGGTCGGGGTCGATCTTGAAATCGCCCGAATGCACCACCCGCCCGGCGGGCGTGTCGATGACAAGCCCGGACGTTTCGGGAATGGAATGCGATATCGGCACGAAGCCCACCGTGAACGGCCCCGCCTCGACCGTCTCGGGCCACGGGGACACGGTGCCGACCGCGCGCTCCGGCTGGCCCTGTTCATCCATCTTGCGGCGCGCGATGCTGGCGGTGAAGGCACGCGCGTATACCGGGGCGCCCAGATCACCGTAGAATTGTGCCACCGCGCCAACGTGATCCTCGTGCGCGTGGGTCACGAAGATGGCCTCCAGCCGGTCCCGCCTTTCGGCAAGCCACCGCATGTCGGGAAAGATCAGGTCGACGCCCGGTGTGCTGTCCATGTCGGGAAAGGTCACTCCCAGATCGACCAGTATCAGCCGCTCCTTTCCCGGCTTGCCATGGCCGTAGACATAGGCGTTCATCCCTATCTCCCCCGCGCCGCCAAGGGGCAGGTAGATCAATCTTTCGCTGCTCATACGCGATCAGCCTCTCTTGTTGTGTTCATGGATCACGGTCAGGCCGTGCATCGTCAGGTCCTCGTCAATGCAGTCGAACAACAGGTCGCCCTGCGCGAAAAGCGGCGCAAGGCCCCCGGTGCCGATGATGCGCATGTCCCCGTCATATTCCTGCCGGATACGGTCGCAGATACCGCTAACAAGGCCGACATACCCCCAGAAAACGCCCGACTGGATGCAATCGACCGTATTCGTGCCGATCACGGCAGGTGGTTTCGTTACGTCAACATGCGGGAGCGCCGCGGCGGCCATGTGCAATGCCTCGAGGCTCAGATTGACACCCGGGGCGATCACGCCACCCACGTAAGCGCCGTCATGGGCCACCACGTCGAACGACGTCGCGGTGCCGAAATCCACCACGATCAGGTCGCCGCCATGCCGGTCAAACGCCCCCGCCGCGTTGACAAGCCGGTCCGGGCCGACCTGCGTGCCCTCGTCGACCCGTGGCGGCACCGGCAAACCGCAATCCGGCTTGCCCACAACCAGCGGCCGGCACCCGAAAAACCTGTCCGCGAATACGCGCAGGTTGAACACCACGCGCGGAACCGTGGACGAAATGATCACGTCGGTGATGTCAGGCTCGATCCCGTAATGCGTTACCAGGGTCGAGAACCACGTGAAATACGCGTCCGCCGTGCGCGCGTGATGCGTCGACGTCCGCAACGTGCACAGGAATTCCTGACCATCCCAGATCGAAAAGACGGTATTCGTGTTGCCGCAGTCGATGGCCAGAAGCATGCGCCGCCCCGTCAATCAGAAAAACACCTCGGCCGCCCGTATGACGTGCCGCCCGCCCGGCGTGGATAGAACAAGATTGCCACCGGCGTCCACCGTCTCGAACTGGCCGGTCGTCGTCTCGGTCGCGGTTCTGGCGGTGATCTCCAGCCCGAGCTTCGCCGCCCGCTCCAGCCAGGCGCGGCGGATGGGCGCGAAACCGTATGTCGCGAACAGCACCTCGTGCTCGGCATAGGCCGGGGCCAATGCATCAAGGAACTCGCCCGGCATCACGCGGACCCCGCTCTCCGACAGCAGGGACACCGGGCGGAAGGCGTCCTTTTCAACCTCGTGCGCACCCGGAACCCCCGCGAGGTTCACGCCGATACCGATGGCCAGGTGCGACAGGCCGCCCGCCTGACCGGAACTTTCCAGCAGGATACCGGCCAGCTTGCCGCCGTTCAGCAGGACGTCGTTGGGCCATTTCAGCGTCATGCCCGCCGTCCGGCCCGTGACCGCAACCACCGCATCGTAAACCGCAAGGGCCGCGACGAACGATCTCAGCGCGACGGTTTCAGGGTCCCCGGGTGGACGCATGACCAGCGTGGCGGCGAAATTGCCCTCGGGCTCGATCCATACGCGCCCCCGGCGGCCCCGTCCCGCCGTTTGCCGCAGCGCCAGTATCCATTCCGGTCCGGCCAAATCCGGCGCGATGCGGGCAGCTTCGGCGTTCGTGCTGTCGACTTCCTCCAGCACACGCCGACCGTACCCACGGGGCCAGCTTCTCATGTGATCCCCGCGATAATCGGGCCCGGCAGAGGACCGCTTGCACCGGAATTGTCCCGACGGACGCGCCGATCAGCGGACAAGGGTCGCGGCCGCGGCTTGTGCCATGCTCTCGATCCCGAACATGTTGATGATCCCCACCAGCATCAGCGCGGCCGACACCATCAGGAAGCCCCATTGCACCGGCGATCGCCCGGTTTCCAGAGGCTCGCGCTCTTCGCCGAAATACATGTAGTAGACGATCCGCAGGTAGTAGAACGCCCCGATGACCGATGCGAGGACTCCGGCCACGGCCAGCCACACCAGGCTACCCTCGTACGCCGCCCGAAGCACGTAGAGCTTGCCGAAGAAGCCCAGCAGCGGCGGTACCCCGGCGAGGCTGAAAAGCAGGATCAACATCGCCATGGCCCGGCCCGGATGCGCGCGCGAATACATGTTTAGGCTGGCGATCTCCGTTACCGGCTGGCCGTCGCGCTCCATGCTCAGGATGAAGGCAAAAGTGCCGACGTTCATCGTCACATAGATGGCCATGTAGATCAGCATCGCCTGCACCCCGAACGCCGTGCCAGCGGCCAGTCCCATCAGCGCATAGCCCATGTGCGCGATCGACGAATAAGCCATCAGCCGCTTGATGTCGGTCTGGCCGATCGCCGCAAGCGCCCCGAGGAACATCGAAAGCACCGACAACACCGCGACCACCTGCTGCCAATCGCCCACGACCCCGCCAAAGGCATCATGGACAACGCGGGCGAACAACGCCATCGCCGCCACCTTGGGCGCCGTCGCGAGAAAGGCCGTGATCGGCGTGGGCGCCCCTTCGTAAACGTCGGGCGTCCACATGTGGAACGGTACGGCGGACACCTTGAACGCCAGCCCCGACAGGACAAAGACCAGCCCGATCAAGAGCCCGACCGGCGCCTGTCCCTCGGCCGATGCGACAATCCCCGAGAAAAGCGTCGTACCCGCATAGCCGTAGGTGAGAGACGCGCCGTAAAGCAGAAGGCCCGAGGAAAGCGCGCCCAGAACGAAATACTTGAGTCCCGCCTCGGTCGATTTCGCGCTGTCGCGCCGCAGGCTGGCCACAACGTAAAGCGCCAGCGATTGCAGCTCCAGCCCCATGTAAAGCGCCATCAGGTCACCGGCACTCACCATCATCATCATGCCGACCGCGGCGAGCGCCACCAGCAGCGGATATTCAAAGCGCAGGATCTTGCGTCGGGCCATGTATTCCTGGCCCATGACAAGAACCGCCGCCGCCGAGAGCAGGATCGTGACCTTGGCAAAGCGTGCGAACCCGTCGTCGTTGAACATGCCGCCAAAGGCGGTGCGCGTGCCCCCCGCCGTCGCGCCGATCCACAGCGCCATGAGCGTGAAGAGTGCGGCCGTCAGCCAGACCAGCATACCCGCCATCCGGTCCTTGCCGGTATAGGCCGTCAGCAACAGCGCCGCCATCGCATAGACGGACAGCACGATCTCGGGCAGGATTACGTTCAGATCAGCCTGCATCTCAGTGGGCCTCCGTTACTGCGACGCCTCGGCGACCTTGGTCGCGGCATCCGCCGCGGCAAGCGCCGTGTCATGATTCAAAACAAGGTTCTCGACCGAGGGACCGATGATATCGGTGACAAGGCTCGGGTACACGCCAAGCAACAACGTCATCGCCACGAGCGGTGCGAAGATCACTTTTTCCCGTGGCCCCATGTCGGTGATCGATTTCAGGCTTTCCTTGATCAGGTCGCCCAGCACGACGCGACGATACAGCCACAGCGCATAGGCTGCCGACAGGATCACGCCGGATGTCGCGACCAGCGCCACCCAGGTGTTGACCTGGAAAATGCCGACAAGGGTGAGGAATTCCCCGATGAAGCCGGACGTGCCCGGCAGGCCAACATTGGCCATCGTGAACAGCATGAAGATCAGCGCATAGGCCGGCATCCGGGTCACCAGCCCGCCATAGGCGTCGATCTCGCGCGTGTGCATCCGGTCATAGATCACACCCACGCACAGGAACAGCGCGCCGGAAATGAAGCCATGGCTGATCATCTGGAAAATCGCCCCGTCGATGCCCTGCTGGTTCGCGGCGAAGATCCCCATCGTGACATAGCCCATGTGCGCCACCGACGAGTAGGCAATGAGCTTCTTCATGTCCTCCTGCGCCAGCGCCACGAGCGACGTGTAGACGATGGCGATGGCCGACATCCACAGTACCAACGGTGTCAGCACGTCGGCCCCCACCGGGAACATGGGCAGGCTGAACCGCAGGAACCCGTAGCCCCCCATTTTCAGAAGGATCGCCGCCAGCACCACCGACCCGGCTGTCGGCGCCTGCACGTGCGCGTCGGGCAGCCACGTGTGAACCGGCCACATCGGCATCTTGACCGCGAAACTGGCGAAGAAGGCGATGAACATCAGCGTCTGCATCCCGCCGACGATATGCACGCCCAGAACCGTGAAGGTTTCCGACGCGAATTCGTGCCGCATAAGGGTCGGGATATCCGTGGTGCCGGCCTCGGCGAACATCGCGACCATGGCGACGAGCATGAGCACCGACCCGAGGAACGTGTACAGGAAGAACTTGAAACTGGCGTAGATGCGTTCCTTGCCGCCCCAGATGCCGATGATCAGGAACATCGGGATCAGCCCCGCCTCGAAGAACAGGTAGAACAGCACGAGGTCGAGCGCCATGAAAACGCCGAGCATGAGCGTCTCGAGGATCAGGAACGCGATCATGTATTCCTTGACACGGACGGTCACGTTCCACGACGCGGCGATCGTCAGCGGCATGATGAATGTCGTCAGCATGACGAACAGCACGCTGATCCCGTCCACGCCCATCTTGTACTTGAGCCCCAGCAGCCATTCACGCTCCTCGACGAACTGGAACCCGGTGTCGGCCGGGTCGAACCCGACCAGGATGAAGAGCGACACGAGGAAGGTCAGCGAGGTCGCGATCAGCGCCACCCACTTGGCGTTGCGCTGTGCTGCGGCATCCTCGCCCCGCAGGAAAATCGCCAGGATCGCGGCGGCGATCGCCGGGATGAAGGTCACGATGGAAAGCAGGTTATCCATTATTTCGCCCCTCCCGCGAACGTCATCCACGTCACCAGGACAGCGATCCCGATGACCATGGCGAAGGCATAAGTGAAGATGTAGCCCGATTGCGCGCGGCCGGCGAGGCGCGTCAGGTAGGGGATCAGCCCCATGGCCACGCCATTGATCGAGCCGTCGATCACGTCTCCGTCGCCGCGTTTCCACAGGGCGCGGCCCAGCCATTTGACCGGCCGGACGAAGATGAAATCGTAGATCTCGTCGAAGTACCACTTGTTGAGCAGGAACAGGTAAAGCGGCCGCTGGCTTTCGGCGACCTTCCGCGGCATCGAAGGATCCCAGATGTAGAACCAGATCGCCGTCACGAGGCCGATCAGCATCGCGATGAACGGGCTCACCTTGACCCATTTCGGAACGTAATGCGCCTCGTTCAGCACGTCGTTGCCGGCCCCGGCATAGATCGCTCCCTCACCGGGCTCGCCCGCCAGCACGTAGTGCGGCTTGGCTTCCTTGCCCTTGGCGGCATCAGGCGCGGCCGCCCCGGCATGTTCGTCACCGCCGTCGGCGGCATGGCCTTCGTCATGTGCCTGCTCGGCGTGGTAGGGCACGCCGAAGAACTTGGCCACCTGGTCGGTTTTGCCGAAGAAACTGTTGTACCAGATCATGCCCGCGAACACCGCCCCGAGCGCCAGCACCCCCAGCGGAACCAGCATCACCATCGGGCTCTCATGGGCGTGGTCGTGCGTATGCTTGTCGCCGCGCGGCTTGCCCCAGAACGTCAGGAACATCAGGCGCCAGCTGTAGAAGCTGGTGAAGAGAGCCGCGATCACGAGCATCCAGAAGCCGTAGCCGCCATGCGTGCCAGCGTAAGCCGATTCGATGATCGCATCCTTGGACAGGAAACCGGCGAACCCGATTGTCGTCAGCGGGATGCCGACACCGGTGATGGCCAGCGTGCCGATGAGCATCGCCCAGAACGTGTAGGGCATCTTGGACCGCAGCCCGCCATAGTTCCGCATGTCCTGCTCGTGGTGCATCCCGTGAATGACCGAGCCCGCGCCAAGAAACAGCATCGCCTTGAAAAAGGCGTGGGTGAAGAGATGGAACATCGCAACGCTGTAGACACCCACGCCGGCGGCCACGAACATGTAGCCAAGCTGCGAACAGGTCGAATAGGCGATCACGCGCTTGATGTCGTTCTGGACCAGCCCCACCGTGGCCGCGAAGAACGCGGTCGTGGCGCCGAGGAACGTCACGAAGCCCATCGCCTCTGGCGCGTATTCCATCAGCGGTGACATGCGGCAGACAAGGAAAACCCCCGCCGTCACCATGGTCGCCGCGTGGATCAGCGCCGAAACGGGCGTCGGACCCTCCATCGCGTCGGGCAGCCACGTGTGAAGGAACAACTGCGCCGACTTGCCCATCGCCCCCACGAACAGCAGGAAGGCGATCAGGTTGGCCGCGTTCCATTCCGTCCACAGGAAGGTGAGGTTGGTTTCCGCCAGTTCAGGCGCGGCGGCGAACACGTCATCGAACCGGATCGAGTCCACCAGGAAGAAAAGCGCCATGATCCCGAGCGCGAAACCGAAATCGCCCACCCGGTTCACCACGAACGCCTTGATCGCGGCGGCATTGGCCGACGGTTTGCGGTAGTAGAAGCCGATCAACAGGTACGACGCCAGCCCGACGCCCTCCCAACCGAAGAACATCTGCGCCAGATTGTCGGCCGTCACCAGCATCAGCATCGCGAAGGTGAAGAACGAAAGGTAGGCGAAAAACCGGGGCCGGTAACTTTCCTTCGCGTCGTCGAAATTCTCGTCATGGGCCATGTAGCCCACCGAGTACAGGTGAACCAACGCCGAAACGGTGGTCACCACGATCAGCATGATCGCCGTCAGCCGGTCCAGCCGGATGGCCCATGCCGTGTCCAATGTGCCCGATTGCACCCAGTCAAGCACGTGTATGTAGTGGGTTTCACCGTCATGGCCGAAAAAGACGATCCAGCTCAGCAGGCAGGACAGGAACAAAAGCCCTGTCGTCACCCACTGGGCCCCCTTGTCGCCGATCATCCGCCAGCCGAACCCGGCGATCAGGGCCCCGATGAGAGGCGCGAAGAGGATTGTCTGCTCCATCGGATCAGCCTTTCATCACGTTGACGTCTTCCACGGCGATGGTGCCGCGATTGCGGAAGAAACAGACGAGGATCGCAAGGCCGATCGCCGCCTCCGCGGCCGCGACGGTCAGCACGAACAGGGTGAAGACCTGCCCCACCATGTCACCCGCGAAGGACGAGAACGCGACGAGGTTGATGTTCACCGACAGCAACATAAGCTCGATCGACATCAGCAGGATGATCACGTTCTTGCGGTTCAGGAAAAGCCCGAAGATCCCGATGACGAACAGTGCCGCCGCCACCGTCAGGTAATGTTCCAGTCCAATCATTTCGCCGTCCCTCCGGGTTTGCCCCGTTCTTGGTCTCGCGTCACCCCGGCGCGGCCGGGATGTTCTTCCGTTACGACGGACGTACCACGTCCCAGGTCACAGGCCCTGACCAGGCTTGACGTCCTTCAGTTCCATCGCCTTGGCCGGGTCCCGGTACATTTGCGCAAGCACGTCCTGGCGTTTCACGTCCTGCCGGTGCCGCAGCGTCAGCACGATGGCCCCGATCATCGCCACCAGCAGGATCAGCCCGGCCATCTGGAAGATCAGGAAATACTTGTCGTAAAGCAGCATCCCGAGCGCCGCGGTATTCTCCACACCCTCGGTCATCGGCGCGGCGCGCGCGCCCTCGGCCCCGGCCGCCATTTCCCAGTTTCCATAGGCCAGCCCGAACTGCATCAACAGGATGATACCGATCAGTAGGGCCAGAGGCATGTACCTTGCCATCTCCGCCTTCAACTCGGCGAAATCGACATCCAGCATCATGACCACGAACAGGAACAACACGGCGACTGCGCCCACGTAGACGATGAGCAGCAACATCGCCAGGAATTCGGCCCCCAGCAGAACGAACAGCCCCGCGGCGCTAATGAAGGACAGGATCAGCCAGAGTACCGAATGCACCGGGTTGCGGCTGATCACGGTGAAAAGCCCGCCGACGAGCGCCGCGATCGCAAAGAGGTAGAAGGAAAAAACTGCAACGGTCATCAGGTCTCGTCCCCTTCGTTTTGCTCGTCCAGCACCTCCTGCGCGGTTTCCATCGCGCGTGTCATGGAGGGGATGCCGGCGAACATCGACATTTGTGCGATCGTCTCGGCAATTTCGTCTCTGGTGGCCCCGGCCTCGAGCGCATGGCGCACCGTCATGCGTATCTGCGCGTCGCTCTGTGCACCCAGCATGGTCAACCCGGCAAGGGTCAGCAGCAGCCGCGTCTTGGCATCGAGCCCGTCCTTGTTCAACCCCTGTCCGAAGGACATTTCCATGACGTCCTTGGGCATTGTCGGCCAGATCTTCTCGAACCCCTTGGGCGAGAATGATTCAAGCGCCGGGTTGAACGCCTTGGCCATCTCCTGCGCCTGCGCCATCATCTGTTCGAAGGGGTTCTTGGGATCGGTCATCGGTACGGCGCGTCCAGTTCGAGGTTGCGAGCGATCTCGGCTTCCCACCGTTCGCCGTTTTCCAGCAGCTTGGCCTTGTCGTAAAAGAGCTCCTCGCGCGTCTCGGCGGCGAACTCGAAATTCGGACCTTCCACGATGGCGTCCACCGGGCAGGCCTCCTCGCAGAAGCCGCAATAGATGCACTTGGTCATGTCGATGTCGTAGCGCGTGGTCCGGCGGCTGCCGTCGTCGCGCGGCTCGGCGTCGATCGTGATGGCCTGTGCCGGGCAGATCGCCTCGCACAGTTTGCAGGCGATGCACCGCTCCTCGCCGTTGGGGTAGCGGCGCAACGCGTGTTCCCCGCGGAACCGGGGCGACAGCGGGCCCTTTTCGTGCGGGTAGTTCACCGTCGCCTTCGGCGCGAAGAAGTACTTGAGCCCCAGCCTGAACCCCTGCACGAAATCCTTGAGCAGGAAATACCCCGCCGCGCGTCCATAGTCGATCTGCGTCATGTGTCAGCCTCCCATTGCGTAGCGGGCCCAGAATGCGCCCAGAACTTCGAATTTCGCCAGAAACGCCACCACGACGACCCAGCCAAGGCTGAGCGGCAGAAACACCTTCCAGCCGATGCGCATCAGTTGGTCATAGCGGTAGCGCGGCGTGATCGCCTTCACCATCGCGAAGATGAAGAAGAAGAAGAACATCTTGCCGACCATCCAGACCACGCCGTCGGGCAGGCCCGGAATGGGCGACAACCAGCCGCCGAAAAACAACAGCGAGATCAGCGCGCACATCAGGAAGATCGCGATATACTCACCGGCCATGAACAGCAGGAACGGCGTGGCCGAATATTCCACCTGGTAGCCGGCCACAAGTTCCGACTCGGCCTCGGGCAGATCGAACGGCGGCCGGTTCGTCTCGGCCAGCGCGCTGATGAAGAACAGGAAGACCATGGGCAGGTGCGGCAGCCAGTACCAGCCGAAAAAGCCGTAATTGGTGTCCTGCGCGTTCACGATACTGCCGAAGTTCATGCTGCCGGTCGAGATGATCACGCCGATGATGATCAGGCCGATGGACACCTCGTAGGATATCATCTGCGCAGCCGACCGAAGCGATCCCAGGAACGGATATTTCGAGTTGCTGGCCCAGCCCCCCATGATCACGCCGTAGACCTCCAGCGAGGACACGGCGAAGACGAACAGGATCGCCACGTTGATGTCCGACAGCACCCAGCCGTCATTCAGCGGGATCACGGCCCATGCCAGCACCGCCAGCACGAAGCTGGTGAGCGGTGCGAGAATGAACACCGTCTTGTCGGCACCGGCGGGCACGACAACTTCCTTGACCACGTATTTCAGCGCGTCGGCGATGGTTTGCAGCAGCCCGTAGACACCAACCACGTTGGGCCCCCGCCGCATCTGGACCGCGGCCCAGATCTTGCGGTCGCCGTACACGAGGACCAGCAACGACACCATCACGAAGCCCACCACCGCGAGGCATTGCGCAACGATGATCACCGCGATCCCGAGGGGGGTTGTAAAGAAATCAGCCATCAGCTCCTCACACCATCGGTATTCCGTTTTCCGCGCAATTGGCGGCGACGACTTCGGCGTCGATTGTCTTCAGCCCGTCGGGCAGGGCCGGCGAGATCGTATAAACCGCATCACCGCGCCAGATTCCACCCTCTTCCACCACATTCGTGCGCAGATGTCTCGCAAAACCGTATCCCCGGATCAGCGCGTATTTCGCGGCGGCGCATTCGGCATAGCGCGACACGTCCTCACGGCCATCCGCACCGGTCAGCGCGACCCGGAAATTGACGAGATCTCCGTCCAGCAGGCGTGTTTCGACTCCCTTGTACGTCGGTGCGGAAGGCTCGGCACGCGCCACCTGCGCGCTTTCGCATCCGGCCACGGCGCCGGCGGCCGCCAGCATCGGAAAGGCTATGCAGGCCGCCGGCGGCCTCATTCGGCCGCCACCGGCGTGTCGCGCCGCGCCTTGGCATTCGCGCTGAGTTCGGCCATCAACTCGCTCGCCCGGGCGATCGGGTTGGTCAGGTAGAAATCCCCGACCGCCGATCCCAGTTTCCCGGCGCCAAGTTCGACAGCTTCCACCACGGTCCAGCCATTGTCAGGCACCGTGTCTATGGCAGAAAGCTGTGGCGCCGCTTCGATCAGGCCCTTGCGCAATTGCGGCAGGCTGTCGAAGGGCAGCGTTGCCCCCATCTCGCCCGACAGCGCCCGCAGGATCGCCCAGTTCTCCTTGGCCTCGCCCGGCGGATGACCGGCGCGCAACGCAAGCTGGGGACGGCCCTCGGTATTGACGAACAGTCCTTGTTCCTCGGTGTAGGCAGCGCCGGGCAGGATGATATCCGCACGATGCGCGCCCCGGTCGCCGTGGCTACCCTGATAGATGACGAAGGGCCCGTCGCCGATCTCGATCTCGTCCGCGCCGAGGTTGTAGATCACGTCGGCGCCGTCAAGCGCGGCACCAAGCCCGCCATCCGTGGTGCACCCGGCATCCATCGCCCCGACACGGGCCGCCGCCGTGTGCAGCACCAGCATCCGGCCGCCCAGCTTCTCGGTCAGGGTCATCGCCTGATGCAGCACGGCCGGGCCGTTGTTCCCCGTCAACGCGCCCTGCCCCACGATCACCAGCGCGTCCTCACGCGGCGCCGCATCCGACACCAGCCGCGCGAGGAACTTGTTCCGCGCGCCCATCTGCGTGGCCTCGTATGTCAGGTCGGCCGGCTCGCCGACATGGGTGACGTCCGCCCCCTTCAGCCATGCCTTGCGGATGCGCGCATTGAGTACCGGCGCCTCCACCGACGGGTCGGTCCCGATCAGGTAGATCGTTCTCGCGGTGTCGATATCCTCGACCCGCGCGTTTCCGACATAGCCCGACCGGTTGCCGGCCGGCAGGGCCGCACCGTCGGTGCGGCATTCCACGCGGCCGCCCTGCCTCTCGACAAGCTGCTTCAGGGCATGGGCCGCCTCCACCGGGGCCAGTTCCCCCACGAGGCCCGCGATCTTGCCGGCGCCCGTGATCGCCGCGGCCGCCTTTTCCAGCGCCTCGGGCCAGCTTGCCGCGCGCAGTCTGCCGTTTTCCCGGACATAGGGGCGGTCCAGACGCTGCCGGCGCAGCCCGTCCCAGACAAAGCGCGTCTTGTCCGAAATCCATTCCTCGTTCACACCATCATGGTTGCGAGGCAGGATGCGCATGACCTCGCGCCCCTTGGTATCCACCCGGATATTGCTGCCCAACGCGTCCATCACGTCGATGGTTTCCGTCTTGGCCAGTTCCCACGGCCGGGCCGTGAAGGCATAGGGTTTGGAGACGAGCGCACCGACCGGGCACAGGTCGATTATGTTGCCCTGCAGGTTCGAGTCCAAGGTCTCGCCGAGATACGACGTGATCTCGGCATCCTCGCCGCGGCCCGTCTGCCCCATCTGGCTGATCCCCGCCACCTCGGTCGTGAACCGCACGCACCGGGTGCAGGAAATGCAGCGTGTCATGTGCGTCTCGACCAGCGGTCCAAGGTCCAGGTCCTCGACCGCGCGCTTGGGTTCGCGGTAGCGCGAGAAATCCACGCCATAGGCCATCGCCTGATCCTGCAGATCGCACTCCCCGCCCTGGTCACAGATCGGGCAGTCCAGCGGATGGTTGATCAGCAGGAACTCCATGACGCCTTCCCGCGCCTTCTTGACCATGGGCGAATTCGTCTTCACCTGCGGCGGCTGACCTTCGGGGCCGGGGCGCAGGTCCTTGACCTGCATCGCGCAGGACGCCGCCGGCTTGGGCGGACCGCCCACCACCTCGACCAGGCACATGCGGCAGTTGCCGGCGATCGACAGGCGTTCGTGATAGCAGAAACGCGGTATCTCCACGCCCGCCTCTTCGCAGGCCTGGATCAGCGTCATGGCCGGGTCCACTTCGACTTCCTGATCGTCGATGATGATTTTCCGCAAGTCAGACATCGCGTTATCCTATCTCCTGGTATCCACCCGCCTCGGGACAGGCCCGGTGGCATATTCGCAATTTCGCATCACGGCCCCGCGCCGACCGGGCCCCTGGCAGCCCGGGATGCGCACGGCCGTCGTCATCACCACACCCTCAGCAGCCGCCCGACCCGGCTGTCCTTCGCGATTTCCGCGCGTCCGAGCGCGCAGAGGCTCTCCGGGTCGAGGTTGCTCGCCCCCTTGCTCCGGAAGTAGGCGTTGCGCCGCTTGCGCATTTTCGCTTTCTCGGCGTCGTCGTTGATGTAGGCGTCGATCTCGTCCTCGCTGTAGCCCCGCGCGAGCGCAGCGTCCTTCAGCTTGTTCATGAAGGTGTAGGCCCTGAATATGCGTGGCGAAATGGCATCGCAGTCGCGGCGGATCTTGTCGGCAACCGCGACAACGAAAAGGCCGTCATTGATGTCCGCCTCGTTGCGCAATCCCGACCCGGCCTTGGCCCCGGCCATGCCGGCGACGAGCGTCATGCCCAGCACGAGGACAGCCACCAGACGCATCCGGCTCCCGTATATGCCCGGCAGAATCACCATGTCGCGCATTCGCCCTTCAGCAGCAAGTTCCCCGACGGCGTCCGCAACAGCGCCGCCTCGGCCTCCGGCCCAAGCTGCCAGTCGATCCGCGACGTGCCGAAATTCTGGATACAGTACCGCGTCGCCTCGTGGCGCCCGGCCTTGCGCGCCCCGTCGATACCCTGATCGACCCGCCGCACCGAAACGGTGAACCGCTCGCGCGCGTCCCGCGATACCCGGTCGGCGGAGGCCGGGTAATACCGGCCGTCGAAATACACGCGCTCCGCATACTCGGTGCAGCCGGCAAGCCAGCCCAGTGTTACGACCATGGCGGCCGACGCTTTCAGCCAATTGCACCTCATGTCAACGCCCCGATCACGGCAAGAATGGCCAGAAGAATGCAGATCGCCCAGCCAAGGCCGTAAAGAAACGACCGCAGGCTCATGTCCGGCTTGCCGACGCCGGTGACGTGCACCACCGCCAGAATGGCCCGGCTGACGAAGAAAAGCGCCGCGAGAAGGTTGACCCAGAACGGGCTCGCCCCGGCAAGGACGGCCGCCACGGTCACCGCGGTGAAAAACCCCATGGTCTCGGCCATGTTCAGCTGTGCCCGGTGCCACCGATAGGCGGGGTTGGCATAATCCGGGTCCGGGCTGGCGCCCGGCGGCAGGCCCAGCTTGACCTTCTGCATGCCGGTAAGCAGGCTGATGACCAGCCCTAAGGCCCCCGATGCCGCCAGTGCCACGATGGCATGACCGTATGCTGCAAATGCCTCCATCCGGTTATTCCGCCGCAACCGCGGTGACGCGGCCCGTCTTGCGGGCCTTGATACGGTCCTCGATCTCGTCACGGAAGTTGCGGATCAGCCCCTGTATCGGCCACGCCGCCGCGTCGCCGAGCGCGCAGATCGTGTGCCCTTCGACCTGCTTGGTCACGTCGAACAGCATGTCGATCTCCTCGACCTCGGCCTCGCCCTTCACCAGCCGGTCCATGACGCGCATCATCCATCCCGTGCCCTCGCGGCACGGGGTGCACTGGCCGCAGCTTTCGTGCTTGTAGAACTTGGACAACCGCCAGATCGCCTTGATGATGTCGGTGTCCTTGTCCATCACGATCACCGCCGCGGTGCCAAGGCTGGACCCGACATCGCGCAACGCGTCGAAATCCATCACGGCGTCCTTCATCTTCTCGCCGCGCACGCACGGCACGGACGATCCCCCGGGAATGACGGCCTTCAGGTTGTCCCAGCCACCGCGTACACCGCCGCAATGCTTGTCGATCAGTTCCTCGAAGGAAATCGACATCGCGTCCTCGACGACGCACGGCGTGTTGACGTGACCGGAGACCGCGAAAATCTTGGTGCCCGTGTTGTTGGGCCGCCCGATGCCCGAAAACCATTCCGGCCCCCGGCGCAGGATCGTGGGCACCACGGCGATCGATTCGACGTTGTTCACCGTGGTCGGGCACCCGTACACGCCCGCCATGGCGGGGAATGGCGGCTTCATGCGGGGCATGCCCTTCTTGCCTTCCAGCGATTCCAGCAGCGCGGTTTCCTCGCCACAGATATACGCGCCCGCCCCGTGATGCAGGTAAAGGTCGAAATCCCACCCCGACTTGCAGGCGTTCCGGCCGATCAGGCCGGCCTCGTAGGCCTCGTCGATCGCGGCCTGCAGCGCCTCGCGCTCGCGGATGTACTCCCCGCGGATGTAGATGTAGCAGGCATGCGCGTTCATCGCGAAGCTGGCGATCAGGCAGCCCTCGATCAGCGTGTGCGGATCGTGCCGCATGATTTCACGGTCCTTGCAGGTGCCCGGCTCGGATTCGTCGGCATTGACCACGAGGTAAGCCGGGCGCCCGTCGCTCTCCTTCGGCATGAAAGACCATTTCAGCCCGGTCGGGAACCCCGCGCCGCCGCGGCCCCGCAGCCCGCTGGCCTTCATCTGTTCGACAATCCAGTCGCGGCCGTTCTGCAATATCCGCGCGGTGCCGTCCCAGTGGCCCCGGGCGCGGGCGCCCGTCAGGCTGCGATCATGCATCCCGTACAGGTTGGTGAATATCCGGTCTTCGTCATTCAGCATCGGCTGCTACCCCTGATTGTCGCGGCGCGCGCGCCATATTTGATAAGTCAGGACAAGGGCCCAGATGAACCCCGCCAGGGCCAGCATGTCGAACAGCGCGCGAATGCGGTTGCTCAGCTCCAGCTCGCCCCCGATCAGCGTGGCCAGTATCCAGAAAACACCCGTCCCGGCGATCACGATCGCGGTGAACCGCCCCTTGCGTTCGATGTTTCCGTCTTGCTGTGCCATCGCTCATCGATCGTTTCAGTAGACGTCGCCGTCATCGACGCGCCTGGAAAACTCCGTGTCCCCGCCCGCGGCAAGGATCGTGGCCTGCGCCACCCAACTGTCGCGGCTCACCCGACCCTTGAACCCCTGAAGGTTGGCGTCGAGCCATGTTACCTCATCTGCGTCCCACGCGGCGATCTGGTCAAAATGGTAAACCCCCATCTCGTTCAGCAGTGCTTCCAGCTTGGGCCCGATCCCCTTGATTTCCTTCAGGTTGTCGGCCTTGCCATCCCTTGGCGCGTCCAGCATCCGCGGCCGTTGGCCAACATCCTGAGGCGCGTCGGCACTGCCATCATTCTCACCCGTCGACATAGACGCGGGCGCCGGGCTGGCAACCGGCTCGGCGGTGTCCCGTGCCGTTTCGCCAGTGGCGCCGGACGCCGGCGCGGACATACCCGCCACCTTTTCCGACTTCTCGATCCCGGATTGGCCGATCTCATCCCCGCGCCCCCCGGCCTCGTCGGTGCAGACAAGGTGCACGAAGACGATCCCCAGAACCGCCGCCAACGCGACCCCGAGCAGAAATGCCGCGATGACCCCGACGGTCCCCGCCGTTCCGGCCAGAACGGTAAGCCCCGCCGCCGCCGCGAGCGCCCAACAGATCACGCGGCAAGAACTCAAGTTTCCGATCGTCGACATGGCGTACCCCCTGTGGTGTCCCGGGCGTGCCGGTTAATTGACATCACCCTTCCTGGCGCGGTCGGAAAACTCCGTATCCTTGCCCTCTGCCAGCAATTTCGCCTGCGCGACCCAGTTGTCCCGGCTCACCCGGCCCTTGAACCCCTCGATGTTGTCGTCGACCCACGAGACCTCGTCCGCCGTCCATGCGGCGATCTGGTCGAAATGGTAGACGCCCAGCCCGTTGAGAAGCGTTTCCAGCTTCGGGCCGACGCCCTTGATCAGCTTCAGATCGTCCGCCCCGGTATCGCGGGGAGCGGCCATCAATTCCGGTTTCGTGCCCGCGTCGCCGGCGTCGGTCTGCGTTTCCTTCGCCGGCTTCGCGGGGGCCGCCGCCGTGACATCAACCGGGGTCTCGTTCAGTTTTACCGCCGGCGCCGCCGGGTCATGCCGCGCACCCTTGTCGCGCCACGGCGCCAACAGCGGCACCTCGGTGCCGTCGATCCGCTTGAGCGTGTCACCGATGGTCGTGGCCAGCTGAACACTGGCATTGTACTGCGTCTGCCCGCTGTCGAACTCCTTCAGGCTGCTGAGGCCCGTTTCGGGCTCCGACGCGTAGCGCCCGTTCTGCGGGCCGGGCGTCGGGACCTCGCCGGCGGCCAGCGCGTCGAGAATCTCGCCCATGCGCGCCGCCGTCAGATCCTCGTAATAGTCCTTGCCGATCTGGGCCATGGGCGCGTTCGCACAGGCACCGAGGCATTCCACCTCTTCCCAGCTGAACTTGCCGTCCGCGCTCAGCTCGTGCGGGTTGGGCGCGATCTTCTCGCGGCAGACCCCGACAAGATCCTCGGCGCCGCAGATCATGCAGGACGTGGTGCCGCAAACCTGCACGTGCGCCACGCTGCCCACAGGTTGCAGCTGGAACATGAAATAGAAACTCGCCACCTCGAGCGCGCGGATATAGGCAATGTCCAGCATGTTGGCCACGTGCTCGATAGCGGGGCGGCTCAGCCAGCCCTCCTGTTCCTGCGCGCGCCACAGCAGCGGAATGATCGCGCTGGCCTGGCGGCCCTCGGGGTACTTCGTCATCTGCACCTCGGCCCACGCCTGGTTCTCGGGCGTGAAGGCAAAGCTTTCGGGCTGCTCGTGATGAAGACGTCTCAGCATCTAGGCACAGGCTCCTGTGGTCAGTTTCACGCCGCCATTGGCCAGACGTTCGGCCTTCCCGGCGGCGAGTTGATATTGCGTGATCTCGACAACTTGCGCGCGCGTCAGGTCGGCCTGCAGCTCGACCGGCAGGTAATCGGAGTCGTACACCAGTTCGCATCCGATACTCGCGACGGCCTTCTCGTAGTGCCCGATCTGGTCGCGCGTGACACCCTGTGGCGGCAGCGCGCAGGCCGACGTGAGCACTCCACCAGCAACGACGCCAAGGGCTGACCGCCCGACTGTCATCATCGGTCGATCTCCCCGAAGACGACGTCCATCGTGCCGATGATCGCGGCCACGTCCGCCAACTGGTGCCCCCCGGCGACATGATCCATGGCCTGCAGGTGCAGATATCCCGGCGCCCTGAGCTTGGCCCGGTACGGCCGGTTCGTGCCATCCGCCACGAGGTAGACGCCGAACTCGCCCTTCGGCGCCTCGACCGCCGCGTAGACCTCGCCCTCCGGCACCCGGAACCCCTCGGTATAGAGCTTGAAGTGATGGATGAGCGCCTCCATCGACGTCTTCATCTCGCCCCGCGAGGGCGGCGTGATCTTTCCGCGAGTCAAAACGTCGCCCTGGTTTTCGGGCGCGCGCAGTTTCTCGATGGCCTGCCGGATGATCCCGAGCGACTGCCGCATTTCCTCCATGCGGCACAGGTACCGATCGTAGCAGTCGCCGTTCTTGCCGACGGGGACCTGGAATGCGAACTCGTCGTAGCATTCGTAGGGCTGCGCGCGCCGCAGGTCCCATGCCAGCCCGCTGCCCCGGACCATCACGCCCGAAAAGCCCCAGTTCTGGATATCCTCCTCGCTCACGACGCCGATATCGCAGTTGCGCTGCTTGAAGATGCGGTTCTCCGTCAGCAATCCGTCGATGTCGTCGATCACGCTCGGAAACTCGTCGGCCCACGTCTCGATGTCGTCCAGCAGTTCCGGCGGCAGGTCCTGATGGACACCGCCGGGCCGGAAATAGGCCGCGTGCAACCGCGCGCCGCAGGCCCGCTCGTAAAAGACCATCAGCTTCTCGCGCTCCTCGAAGCCCCACAGGGGCGGGGTGAGCGCGCCCACATCCATGGCCTGTGTCGTCACGTTCAGCAGGTGGTTCAGGATGCGCCCGATTTCCGAGTACAAGACCCGGATCAGCTGCGCGCGCCGCGGCACCTCGACGCCGGCCAGCTTCTCGATGGCAAGGCACCACGCGTGTTCCTGGTTCATCGGCGCCACGTAATCCAGCCGGTCGAAATACGGCAGGTTCTGCAGGTACGTGCGGCTCTCCATCAGTTTCTCGGTGCCGCGGTGCAACAGGCCGATATGCGGATCGCAGCGTTCCACGATCTCGCCGTCCAGCTCCAGCACCAGACGCAGCACGCCGTGCGCGGCAGGGTGCTGCGGGCCGAAATTGAGGTTGAAATTGCGTATCTGCTGCTCGCCCGTCAGGGCGTCGTCGAAACCTTTGGAGCCGTCCATCACGCATTCCCTCCGTCAAGCTTGTCCCGGAACGCCATGACCCAGAGAAGGATCAGCGCCCCGAGGGGTATGATCGATACCAGTGCCACCCAGCTCGGAATGCCGAATTTCGGCAGCAACCGCCAGAACGGGATGATCATCAGCGCCGCGAAGACCAGCAGCCACAACAGGCCGCCGCCTCCCATGCCGTATCCACCGCCCGCCATCATGTCGGGCCTCCTTTCCTTTTGGCCACGAAGACCATTATATAAAGCAGTACCAAGGCCCCGACCGGCAGGATCGCCACGAGCGCCCAGGGGCTGGCGATGCCGTAATCCGGCAGCAACTTCCAGAAGGGCACCACGAAGAGGACCGACAGGACGATCAACCAGATCATGCCGTCCCCTTTCGCGCTGCGTCCCGTCGGATCACTTGGCCGCCTCGTCGTTCTTCTCGTCGCCGGGCAGGATATAATCCGCGCCCTCCCACGGCGACATGAAATCGAATTGCCGGTATTCCTGTACCAGTTTCACCGGCTCGTAGATCACGCGCTTCTGCACCTCGTCATACCGCACCTCGGTATAGCCCGTCGTGGGGAAATCCTTGCGCAGCGGGTACCCGCGGAAGCCGTAATCGGTCAGGATGCGCCGCAGGTCGGGATGGCCGCTGAACAGGATGCCGAACATGTCGAAGACCTCGCGCTCGAACCAGTTGGCACTCGGGTGTACCCCGGTGATCGACGACACCATGTCCTCCTCGCGTACCGCGGTGCGCAGGCGGATGCGCTGGTTCTGGTACATGCTCAGGAAATGGTAGACGACGTCGAACCGCTTGGGGCGTTCGGGATGGTCGACCCCCGTGATGTCAACCAGCGTCGAGAACCTGCATGTCTGGTCCGTCTTCAGGAACTCGACAAGTCCCACGATATTGGCCAGCGCCACGTCGACCGTCAGTTCGCCGTGGCTGATGGTCCAGCCCAGCACGCAATCGGGGCGCTTCATCTCGATATGAGCACCCAGTTCCTTCAGCGCTTTGGTCATCTCACGATCGTCCCTGTCCGGCGGATTTTGCGTTGTAGCTGCATGATGCCGTACATCAGCGCCTCCGCCGTCGGCGGGCAGCCGGGCACGTAGACATCCACGGGCACGATCCGGTCACAACCTCGCACCACGCTGTAGCTGTAATGATAGTACCCGCCGCCGTTGGCGCAGCTGCCCATCGAGATAACGTATCGCGGCTCGGGCATCTGGTCATAGACCTTGCGCAGTGCCGGCGCCATCTTGTTGGTCAGCGTGCCGGCCACGATCATCAGGTCGCTCTGCCGCGGGCTGGCGCGCGGCGCGGTGCCAAACCGCTCCATGTCGTAGCGCGGCATCGAGGTGTGCATCATTTCCACCGCGCAGCAAGCCAGCCCGAAGGTCATCCAGTGCAGGCTGCCCGAACGCGCCCAGTTGACGATGTCCTCGGTCGAGGTGACGAGGAAGCCCTTGTCCTGCAACTCACGGTTCAGATCCTGCGCGGCGACGTCGCGGTCGAATCCGGCCTTGTACGCCTCGGCCGGCGCTCGGGCGGACGGCCCGCTCTTGACCCGTTCCTCCTGCGACCCCTGACCTTGTGTCTCGGTCACGACGGCGTCGCTGCCGGTCTCGCTTTCTACTCCCATTCCATCGCTCCCTTGCGCCATTCATAGGCAAACCCGGCGGTCAGCACCGCCAGGAAGACCATCATCGACCAGAATGCCACCATCGAGATGTCCTGGAACGCGACCGCCCACGGGAACAGCAACGCGATCTCCAGATCGAAGATGATGAAGAGGATCGACACCAGGTAGAACCGGACGTCGAATTTCATCCGCGCATCGTCGAAGGCGTTGAACCCGCATTCGTAGGCGCTCACTTTTTCGGGGTCCGGATGCCGCACGGCCAGCACGACGGCCGCGAGAACGAGAAAAAGGCCAAGACCGATCGCGATGGCCAGCAATACGAGAACGGGAAGGTATTCCC
Source organism: Roseovarius halophilus (ex Wu et al. 2025) (assembly GCF_047086965.1). Lineage (NCBI taxonomy): Bacteria > Pseudomonadati > Pseudomonadota > Alphaproteobacteria > Rhodobacterales > Roseobacteraceae > Roseovarius > Roseovarius halophilus (ex Wu et al. 2025). The sequence goes on from NZ_JBKOTX010000039.1 coordinate 28,996, forward strand.
TCAGCATCTCTTCCACGTGGTGGCTCCTTTCACGCGCGTCGCGGCGCGGTCAGATGGCTGTCATGACATTCCATATAGGGTTTAACCCTGCCCCATGGTCGGGTCAACCAAGGCCGGCGATATTCAAATCCCGCAAAACCCTGATTTTCCCGCGTTGCATACTTTCGCATGCGGCAGAAAGCCACCCCGAAAAACCGTTTCCTTGGGGCAGTATAACAAACCTTCCGCCGCGCGCGAAAGGGGCATGTCACTCCACCCAGCCGGGCTTGCGCCGTTCAAAGAACGCGCCGACGCCCTCGACGGCCTCTTCGCCGGTCCAGCAGGCGCTCAGCTCGGCGGCGGTATGCTCGATCGTCGCCGCGTCGATCCGCGGCCCGAGCTCGCGCAACAGCGCCTTGGCGCGCGCCACCGCGCCCGGCGCGCATGACAGGTACGGCGTGACCTCCGCCTCGATGGCTTGGTCCAGCTCCACCGCCGGAACCGCCTGCGCCAGCAGGCCCAGCCGTACAGCCTCGGCCGCGTCGAACCGCCGGCCCGACATGAAGACGCGCCGCGCCCACGCTTCTCCCATCCGGGCCGCGACGTAAGGCCCGATCGTGGCCGGGACGAGCCCCAGCCGCGTTTCCGTGAAGGCCATCGCGGCATCCGCGGCGCCGATCGCCACGTCACACGCGCAGATCAGCCCGATCCCGCCCCCGAAGGCATTGCCCTGAACCCGCCCGATCAATGGTTTCGGCAACGTGTTGAGCGCCTGCAGCATGTGGGCAAGCGTCGCCGCCTCGCGGCTGCGGGTATCGGGCGCCGCCTCGAACTGGGCGCGCATCCACCCCAGATCGCCCCCCGCGCAGAAGCTTTCGCCGCGCGCAGCAAGGATCACGACCCGCACGGCGTCATCGGCGCCCAATTGCTCGACCGCCGCGTGCAGGTCGGCGATCATGCGCGCCGACATCGCGTTGTGCTTTTCCGGCCGGTCCAGCCACAGGGTCGCGACGCCGCGTGTATCCCGCTCGATGCTGATCGTCTCGAACATGCCGTTCTCCTTGTCCCTCGCTCGATGGGGTCAGCCCCGAAGACCGCGCGCCATTTGGGCCGCCCGCGACAGCACGTCACGGTCGAGCCCGGTCCCGTATCCAAGCTCCGCCAGCCGGTCGTGAACAGCCTCGGTCGCCACGTTCCCGGCCGCGCCAGGGGCAAACGGACATCCGCCGAGCCCCGCGATCGCCGCATCGAAGACACGCACCCCCCGCGCCAGCGAGGCCTCGATATTCGCCAGCGCCCGCCCGGCAGTGTCGTGGAAATGCCCGGCCAGCGCCGCGGCGGGCACCTCGTCCAGCACGGCCGACAGCATCGCATCCACGGCGTCGGGGCGGCCATGCCCGAGCGTGTCACCCAGGCTGATCTCGTAGCACCCCATGCGGTAAAGGCGGCCGGCAAGCCACGCCGCGCGGTCCGGTGCAACCGCACCGTCATACGGACAGTCCACGACGCAGGAAACGTAGCCCCGCACCGGCACGCCGGCCTCTCGCGCCGCCGCGATCACCGGCGCGAACCGCTCAAGGCTCTCGGCCACCGTCGCGTTGATGTTGGCACGCGAAAACCCGTCGGAGGCCGAGCCGAACACCGCGACCTCGTCGGCACGGGCCGCCAGCGCCCCCTCCAGCCCGCGCATGTTGGGCGTGAGCGCGGCATAGCGCACACCCGGCGCGCGCCGGATGCCGGCCAGAACCGCGGCCGACTCCGCCATCTGCGGCACGCGCGCCGGGTTGACGAAACTGGCCACCTCGATCCGGCCGAAACCGGCCCCGCTCAGGCAATCGACCAGCGCGATCTTGTCCGCGGCGGGGATCGGGCGCGGTTCGTTCTGCAGGCCGTCGCGCGGGCCGACCTCGAAAATCTCCACGCGCCCGGTCATCGCGGCGCCCCGGGGCCTGCGCACTCACCCGGACCAACACGTAAAACACGCCGGCACAACGCGCCAGACAGGCGGTCGGCAAGGCAAAGCGGGCAGCGCACGGGTTCAGGCATCGTCGGGCACCGGGTAGAATTCCCTGTCATACAGCAGGGCGCTTTCCGGCCCCGGCAGCGCGGCCCGGAAGCCCGGCCGCGCGGTCAGCCGCGCATACCACGCCGCCGTTTCGGGAAAATCGTCAAGCGCCGCGAAATGCCGCGCCATGTAGACGGCCTGCCCCACGCAGATGTCGCAGGCCGAGAAACCGCTGGTCAGCAGGTGATCACGGTTTTCCACGGGCGTCGAAAGACGCGCCTCGATCGCGGCATAGCATTTCTTGAGGCGCGCGGCCTCCAGCTTCATCACGACGGGGCTGCGCATCGCGTCCTCGTAAAGCATTATGTGCTGCTGCGTCAGCGCGGCGACGTGCTGGCTGATGGTTTCGGCGAAATGCACCCAGACCAGCCACGCCATGCGGTCCATGTCGCCGGGCAGCCGGCCAAGCCCGGCCTCCGGGAACCGCTCGCATAGATACTCGACGATGGCGCCGGATTCGAACATCCGCTCGCCCTCGATCTCCAGAGCCGGCACGCGCCCCGCCGGCGACAGGCTCAGGAAATCCGGCGCGCGAAGCGACTTGTCGAAGGCATGTTCGAGAACCCGGAACTCGACCCCCAGCTCGTTGAGCAACCACAGCACCCGCATGGAGCGGGTCTGCGCGGCGTGGTGCAGCGTGATCATGCCGGTCCCTCCGTATCCGCGGGGTCAAGCCGCACCAGCGCGGTGCCCGCCGCCACCGTGCCCCCCTCGGGCACCAGCACCTCGGCCACGACGCCGTCGCGCGCGGCGCACAACGTGTGTTCCATCTTCATCGCCTCCAGAATGGCCAGCCGGTCCCCCTCGGCCACGGCCTGACCCTGCCGCGCCAGAACCGACTTGACCAGCCCCGGCATGGGCGCCTCCACCGTGTCGGTCCCGCCGGAGGCCAGCGCGGCGCGCGCCAGCGGGTCGACGATCTCGATACCCAGCCCGTACCGCGCGAAGACCGTCACCAGATCACCCGTCACCGCGACATGCGGCGCGGCCTGCCCGTCAAGCTGCCAGCGCCCGCCAAGTCGCCGCGCCGCGACCGTGGTGTCCCACACGGTGATGTCATGCGCGTCGGCCGACAGGCTGCGCAAGATCACCGGCACCTCCTCGCCCTGCCAGCGCAGCAACAGCCGGCGCGCCATCGGCGCCCAGAGCGTGAAACCGGTCTCGGCCCCGCACGTCTCCAACAGCCCCGTTGCCGCCAACGCGGCCAGCGCCATGTCGGCCGGGCGCGGCCCGGGCACCTCGATAAGTGCGTCGAGGTCCCGCGCGATCAGCCCGGTATCCACCTCGCCGCGCGCGAAACCCGCGTGCCGCGCCAACGCCCCGAGAAAGGCGAGGTTCGTCACCGTGCCGGCCACCTCCGTCCTCTCCAGCGCCATCGACAGCCGCCGCAACGCGCCCGACCGGGTTGCCCCGCGGGTGATGACCTTGGCGATCATCGGGTCGTAATGCGGGGAAATCTCGTCGCCCGCGCGCACCCCGCTATCGGCGCGGCACCCGTCCGCGAAGCGCAGATGCCGCACCTGCCCGGTGGCGGGCAGGAAGCCCTTGGGCACGTCCTCGGCGTAAAGCCGTGCCTCGAAGGCGTGACCGTCGATCGCCAGTTCCGACTGGCAAGCCGGCAGACCCTCGCCGGCGGCGATGCGTAGCTGCCACTCCACAATGTCGACGCCCGTGATCGCCTCGGTCACCGGGTGTTCGACCTGCAACCGCGTGTTCATTTCCATGAACCAGAAGCCGTCAGGACGCAGCCCGGCGGCGCCGTCTACGATGAATTCCACCGTGCCCGCCCCCTTGTAGCCGATGGCCTCGGCGGCGCGCACCGCCGCGCGGCCCATCGCCTCGCGCATCTCGGTCGTCATGCCGGGGGCCGGCGCCTCCTCGATCACCTTCTGGTGGCGCCGCTGGAGCGAGCAGTCCCGCTCGAACAGGTGCACCGCGCGGGTACCGTCGCCGAAGACCTGAACCTCGATATGGCGCGGCGTCTCGATCCATTTCTCGATGAGCACGGAGTCATTGCCAAAGGCGGTCCGCGCCTCGGCCTTGGCGGAGTCCAGCGCCTCGACGAAACGCCCGGGCGAATCGACCTTGCGCATGCCCTTGCCGCCGCCGCCCGCCACGGCCTTGATCAGCACCGGGTAGCCGATTGCCGCGGCCTCGACCTCGAGATGGCCGGGATCCTGGTCGGCGCCCTGGTAGCCGGGCACGACCGGCACGCCGGCCCGTTCCATCAACGCCTTCGCCGCGTCCTTGAGCCCCATCTTGCGGATCGCGTCCGCCGAGGGGCCAATGAACACCAGCCCCGCCGCCTCGACCGCCTCCACGAAATCCGGATTCTCGCTCAAGAACCCGTAGCCCGGGTGGATGGCCTGCGCGCCCGTCTCCCGCGCGGCGCGAATGATCGCCGCCCCGTCGAGATAGCTCTCGGCCGGGCTGGCCCCGCCCAGATGCACGGCCCGGTCGGCCAACGCGACGTGCCGCGCGCCGCGGTCGGCATCCGAGAACACGGCCACCGTGCCCACGCCCATGGCGTGCGCCGTCTCGATCACCCGGCAGGCGATCTCGCCCCGGTTGGCGATCAGGATCGTGTCAAACATCGAAACCTCCGAAGCCGTCTGCGCACCAACCGGTGCGCCTGCCACCTTCGTACCAGCGGGCCAGCCCAGCATCGACCATGCGCCGCGCCACCCCGTGACCATCCACAAGGAGCACGGTCAAGGCACGGCCATACCGGTCCTGCCCCTCGGTGCGCACACTGATTTCGGAACCTGACCAGAGGATCCAGCGAAGCATGGCCGTCGCCTTCTGGGCATCTACGAATTCCCGCAGGCATCGTGCCCGCAATTCCGGCGTGTCATATCCAATGACACGCCCCGTGATCACGCCCCGCGACGGGCAAAGAAGGCGCACGGTGTCTCCATCGATCACCTGGACGACCCGGCACCCGTCCGCAGGCTTGACCAGTCCGTTCACCGCGTCGACGACCGGCGGAAGCAGCACGGCGCCAAGGGTCAAACCTGCCATCAACAAGCCAAGCCGCCCCTTCAAGGACCGGCGCGGCCCGCCCGGCGGCGTTCCAAGATCCCAGCTAGGATGGCGGCGCGCGCCCCTGTAGTAACGGATAACCCGACCTCTGCCACTGGTCTTGCGCTTCATCCTCCCATCCTCACATCCTGAACACGCCAAAGCGCGTCTCCTCGACCGGGGCGTTGAGCGCGGCCCGCAGGCTCAGCGCCAGCACCTGCCGGCTCTTGCGGGGGTCGATCACCCCGTCATCCCACATCCGCGCACTGGCATAGAGCGGGTGGCTCTGGCGTTCGAACATCTCGATGGTGGGGCGCTTGAACGCGGCTTCCTCCTCGGCGCTCCAGCTTTCGCCCTGTCGCTCGATGCTCTCGCGCCTGACGGTTGCCAGAACGCCTGCGGCCTGCTCCCCGCCCATCACCGAGATGCGGCTGTTGGGCCATGACCACATGAACCGCGGCTGGTAGGCGCGCCCGGCCATGCCGTAATTGCCCGCGCCGAAACTGCCGCCCACCACCATGGTGATCTTGGGAACGCACGTCGTGGCCACCGCCGTGACCATCTTGGCCCCGTGCCGGGCGATGCCCTCGTTCTCGTAGGCGCGGCCCACCATGAACCCGGTGATGTTCTGCAGGAACACCAGCGGCGTGCGCCGCTGCGAACACAGCTCGACGAAATGGGCGCCCTTCTGCGCGGCCTCGGAGAAGAGCACGCCGTTGTTGGCCACGATGCCAACCGGGCAGCCTTCGACATGGGCAAAGCCGCAGACCAGTGTTTCGCCGAAACGCGCCTTGAACTCGTCGAAGCGCGACCCGTCGACCAGCCGCGCGATGACCTCGCGAATGTCGTAGGGCGTGCTCAGGCTGGCCGGCACCACGCCGAGCAATTCCCCGGGGTCGTGGGCGGGCGGCTCGGGGGGCGCCCATTCGGGGCCGGGAACGCGACCGGCCCGACCCGCCGAGCCCACGGCCTGCCGCGCCAGCGCCAGCGCGTGGGCGTCATCCTCGGCAAGGTAGTCGGCAACGCCCGACAGGCGCGTGTGCACGTCCCCGCCCCCGAGGTCCTCGGCGGTGACGACCTCGCCCGTGGCGGCCTTCACCAGCGGCGGCCCGGCGAGGAAGATCGTCCCCTGTTCCTTCACGATGATCGTCACGTCGGACATGGCGGGCACGTAGGCCCCGCCGGCGGTGCAGCTTCCCATCACCACCGCGATCTGGGGAATGCCCTGCGCGCTCATGTTGGCCTGATTGTAGAAGATGCGCCCGAAATGGTCACGGTCGGGGAACACCTCGTCCTGGTTGGGCAGGTTCGCGCCCCCCGAATCCACGAGGTAGATGCAGGGCAGCCGGCATTCCGCGGCGATTTCCTGTGCGCGCAGGTGCTTCTTGACGGTCATCGGGTAGTAGGTGCCGCCCTTCACCGTCGCGTCGTTGCACACGACCATGCAGTCGCGCCCCTGCACGCGGCCCACGCCCGCGATGACGCCCGCGCAGGGCGCCGCCCCGTCATAGAGCCCGTGCGCCGCCGTGGCCCCGACCTCTAGGAACGGGCTGCCCGGATCCAGCAGGGCCGCCACGCGCTCCCGCGGGAGCATCTTGCCGCGGGCCTCGTGA